>JAUXMA010000186.1 GCA_030623425.1 Rhodospirillaceae bacterium | reverse complement strand
TGTCGTCGACATGGATATTTTCTGTGGAACGGCGGCCTTGAATTTCAATATGCAGCCGCGCCAGACGATTGCCGACGTTTTCGCCAACATCAACCGCCTGGATGAAAGCCTCGTCCATCAGTATCTCATGGAATTCGACGGTCGGACATCCATTCTGGCCTCGCCGGCTTCCTTGAGCGCCGGCATACAGTTCACCGCTAAATCCTACGGTGCGATCATCAAGGTCGTCAAAGTGATGGCGGAATTCATCGTCCTCGACATTCCCCATGTCTGGGATCCCTGGGTCCGCGAGGCGCTTGCCGAGGCCGATGACATGGTTCTCGTCGCCCGGCCCGATCTTACCAATCTCAGAAACGCCAAAAATATGATAGAATTCATGGGGGCGATACGGGGTTCCGACGTTCCCACCCGTTTGGTTTTCAATCAAGTGGGAGCGGCGAAAAAAGCCGATTTGTCCGGCAAGGATTTCAAGGATGCCCTTGCCCTGGAACCGGCGTTGTCGATCCCTTATGATCCCGATGGGTTCGGGAAAGCGTTGAATACTGGCGAGTTGATGTCGAAAGCCAGCGCCAGGAGCAAGGCGACGGCGGCGATTATCGAACTGGCCAAGCTGATCAGCGCCCGCGAGGAAGAGGAAGGGGAAGAGAAAGGAAAAAAAGGCCTCGCGGGCCTGTTCAAGAAAAGCAAAAAGAAGAAATGATAAACGAGGCTAATGCGTAATGTTCGGACGACGGAAAACACAACAGGAAGCGGTCGACAAGAAACCCGTTCCCCGGCGGGCGCCCGAGCCCAGGCCCGTGGCGGTGGCGCCCGAACCCGCGCCGGCGGCGCCCGAGCCCGAGGCAGCGGCGCCCGAACCTCAACGCGCTGTCTCCAAACCCGAACCCGAGCCGGCAAAGCCCGAACTCGTGGAACCCGCCGCCGAGCGCGTGGCGGATATCGGTATGGTGCCGTCGGCGGCGGCGATCGAGAGATTGGCCGAAATCAAGGTCGCCGTCTTCAACGACCTCTTGGAAGCCGTCGACCTGGCCGAGATCAGCAAGCTGCGGCCGGACGAGGTCCGCGAGGAAATAACCGATATGGTCGCCGAGATCATCAGCATGCGGAACCTGATCCTGTCCGTTCAGGAACAAAAACAGGTTATCTTCGACATCATCAACGATATCCTGGGTCTCGGTCCCCTGGAGCCGTTATTGATGCGCGACGACATCGCCGACATCATGGTCAACGGCGCCGACAGCGTTTATATCGAATCCGGCGGAAAGATGGAACTGACCGACATCAAGTTCCGCGACGATGCGCAACTGATGAACATTTGTCAGCGCATCGTGACGGCGGTTGGACGCCGGGTCGACGAATCCAGCCCCATCTGCGACGCCCGTCTCCAGGACGGCTCCCGCGTTAACGTCATCGCGCCGCCGCTGGCCATCGACGGCGCCGCCTTGACCATCCGCAAATTCTCCAAGGAAAAACTGACGCTGGAAAAACTGGTGTCGTTCGGCAGCATCACGGAAGAAGGAGCGATATTGCTCGAGGTCGCTTCCGCCTGCCGCTGCAATATTCTGATTTCCGGCGGCACCGGTTCCGGCAAAACCACCTTGCTCAACTGCATGACAAACTTCATCGATACGTCGGAACGCATCATCACCTGCGAGGACGCCGCCGAACTGCAGCTTCAGCAACCGCATGTCGTGCGCCTGGAAACCCGTCCCCCGAACCTGGAGGGGGTCGGCGAGGTATCGATGCGCGATCTGGTCAAGAACTGCCTGCGCATGCGCCCCGAACGCATCATCGTCGGCGAGGTTCGCGGTCCCGAGGCCTTCGACCTGTTGCAAGCCATGAACACCGGCCACGACGGGTCGATGGGGACCATTCACGCCAACAACCCGCGCGAGGCCTTGAGCCGTGTCGAGAACATGATCGCCATGGGCGGCTACAACTTGCCCTCGAAAGCGGTGCGCGAACAGATCTCCGCGGCCATCCACATCATCATCCAGGCGCAACGCCTGCGCGACGGTTCACGCAAGATCACCCATGTCACGGAAGTGCTTGGCATGGAAGGAGACATCATCACCCTTCAGGATATCTTCCTGTTCGAATTCGAAGGCGAAGACGAAAACGGCAAAATCTTCGGTACCCACGCGCCGACCGGCTTGCGCCCGCAGTTTTGGGACAAGGCCCGCTATTTCGGCCTCGAACGGAAACTGGCGAAAGCCTTGAATATGGAGCAGGGCCTGACATGACCGAGGAAACCATCATCCTGATCATCATCGGCTCGGTGGCCGCCATGCTGTTGATCGGCGGTGGGATCATCGGCGCCACCATGGTCATCCGCCCGAAAGTTCTTTTGCGCCGGCGCATGGCCCAGATCGGCGTGATCGACGCCCCAGGCCAGCCGGAAAGGGCCGAAAGCCGAAGGCAGAAACGCATTCAGGAGAAGGTCAAACAACTGGCGTCGAAAGGCCAGAGGAAAGGCTTCGTGGAAGCGATCGGCGAGGAAATCTTGCAGGCCGGCTTCCACATCTCGGTTCAGGTTTATTTGTTTTGCGGTTTATGCGCCGGCGTCCTGATGGCGTTTTTTTACCTGATGGGGATGAACCCGGAGACCCTGACCTCTACGATCCTCGGCGGCGGCGCGGCGTTCTTGATCGGCCTCTTGGTGCTGCCGAGGCTTTTCCTCAGAATCGTCGCCGCCCGCCGGCAGAAACATTTCACCAAACACTTTGCCGAGGCCATCGATTTGATCGTCCGCGGCATCAAATCGGGACTGCCGGTCAACGAATGCTTCACGGTTGTCGCCCGCGAGTTCGACCCCCCTTTAGGCGAGGAATTCCGCCTTCTCGTCGAGGGCCAGAACCTCGGCATGACGCTCGATGAACTCCTCACTCGCGGTCTGCAACGCCTGCCCACGCCGGAATACAGGTTCTTCGCCATCGTCACCCAAATCCAAAAACAAACGGGGGGCAATTTAGCCGATACGCTCTCCAATCTTTCCACTGTCTTGCGTGACCGCAAAAAACTCAGGGATAAGGTGCAGGCCCTGTCCAGCGAAGCCAAGGCGTCGGCGATGATCATCGGCTCCCTGCCATTCTTCGTCTCGGGTTTCCTGTCCTTGATCAATCCCGAATACTTGATGCTGCTGTTCACCACCTCGACCGGAAATTGGATTCTTTACATCGACGCCTTCTGGTTGTTTTGCGGAATCATGGTGATGCGCCAGATGATCAATTTCAAGGTCTGATATCCGAGGAGGACGGGTAAATGCGTTTTGATGTTTCTTCACTCATCATGTGGGTCCTGGTGGGCGGGGCGGTTGTTACCGTCATCGCCGTCGTCTTTGCCTTCCTGCGGCGCGGCAGACGCGCGGCGCGCATCCAGTCGGTGTTGAGCAAGCGGCGTGGGGAACTGAGCAAGAAACAGAAGGAAGAGCTCGCCAAGCCTTCGGCCATTCGTCAGAGCCAGCAGGGGGGTTATGTCGAACTTTTGCAAAAGGTGCTCTCGGGGCTGAAATTGCAAAATTATCTTTCCTCCAAGGGAATCCGGGATAGCCTTATGCAAGCCGGTTTTCGGGGCCGTTCAACGGTCATTGTCTATGTTGCATCCCGCGCCATGGGGATTGTCGCCGGATTTCTGGTCGCCCTCTTTCTCGTCAATATGTGGCAAAACTTCCCTTATCCCGCCTTCCTGAAGCTGGTCATCGCCGGGGCCGGCGGCGCGGCGGGGTTCTATCTGCCGAAGGTTTTTTTGGTAAACCTCGCGCAAAAACGCCAGAAAGAGATGTCTCAAACCTTTCCCGACGTCCTCGACCTGATGGTCATCTGCGTGGAAGCCGGGTTGGGCATTGAAAGCGCTTTCGCCCGCGTCACCGAGGAAATCATGGACTCGTCACCGGTTCTCGCCCAGGAACTGGGATTGACCTCGGCCGAACTGACGTATTTAAGCGACCGCAGGCAGGCCTATGAAAATTTCGTTAGCCGCACCGGCATGCCGGCCGTCAAAAGTCTGGCGACGGCGTTGATCCAATCGGAAAAATACGGAACCCCGGTCGGCGTCGCCCTTAAGGTCCTGTCCCAGGAAAAGCGCGACGAGCGGATGTCGATGGCCGAGAAGAAGGCGGCGGCCTTGCCGGCGAAACTGTCCGTGCCGATGATCATTTTTTTCCTGCCGCTGTTGTTCTCCGTGGTCATCGGTCCGGCCTTCATTCAAATCAATATGT
>JAUXMA010000359.1 GCA_030623425.1 Rhodospirillaceae bacterium | reverse complement strand
TTTTTGGCGCCGGGCGCCTGGGTCCATCCAGCTGGAGATATGGGCTATGCGGTTTATTATGGTTCTAAGCGGATCAATTTTGTTCGCCGCCTGCACCGCCTTTCCCCCTTTTGCCGGTATCGAGGGAGTATCCACCATCATTACCGACAAGACATTGACCGATCACATCGTTTCCTACACAACCGGCAAGAACTGTTCGGCCGTCCGCGTCAAC
This sequence comes from Rhodospirillaceae bacterium, assembly GCA_030623425.1. GTDB lineage: Bacteria > Pseudomonadota > Alphaproteobacteria > Rhodospirillales > 2-02-FULL-58-16. The sequence goes on along the minus strand of JAUXMA010000359.1, from coordinate 1,954 downwards.
AGGGGGCAGACTTACTGCGAGGAGGATGAACTCAACCCCAAGCCAACCCTTTTTTGTTACCGTACCCTCGCCAACGTTACCTGTTATGACCGGCCGGATCCCTACCATGGACGGCAGCGGAAAGTGGACGATAACGAGCATAATTTTCCCGCCAAACCCTTGGTTCCCGATGTCGCCAAGGGGCTCTTCTAGAGCGTATCGTGATTGGTCGAACCCACTTCTGAGGGATCGACCAATCACTCAGAATCCGCTCTACTTTAATAAGTTAGAGCAAACTCTCCAGATTGATAAATCGCCTTTGGCGATTCCAATCAATCTGGATTTGCTCTAAACCGTTGCCGTTGACTGATGCGGGTCATGCTTGGCCGCGGCGGGGGTGATCGAGGTTTGCCCGCATCCGAACCAAAAGACGAGCCCGATGACGCGTTTTGTCGTTGCAACCCTGGTGGCGGGTCTGATGGTCGCCGCAACCTTATGGTTTTTCCGGGACGACATCAGCGACGACCCGGAAATGGTGGCGAAAAGGCAGGCCATAGCGCAATTTCAAGCGCAACTCATCCTTGCCGAGAAAGACGATGTCGAGGCCCAATACGCTGTCGCCCGTTATTATCAGGATGGCAGGGGCGTCAAGAAGGACCCGCGGGCGGCGTTCCGCTGGTATTCGAAAGCGGCGAAAAAGGGTCTTGTCGCCGCTCATTACGCCCTCGGCGCCATGTACGATCATGGCGAGGCCGTCAAACAGGACTACTACAAGGCGGCGGAATGGTATTCCCCGGCCGCCCACCAGGGCCGTCACCCTTCCGCCCAGTTCGCCCTGGGGCAACTGTATTTTCATGGCCGCGGCGTTGTCCACGATTACGCCGAAGCGGTTAAATGGTACCGGCGAGCGGCCGAAAGAGGCCATCCCCCCGCCCAGTTTCTGATGGGCGCCGTGTACCAGGAAGGCTGGGCGGTGCCCGTCGATCTGGTGGAAGCCTATATGTGGTACACCTTGGCCATTCCCAAGGCGGAACAAGCGATGGCCGTCAACCAAAGTTACAATCCCGTCGTTACCCGCGACGGCATCGCCGGCAAGTTGAACCAGTTTCAGATATCCCGGGCGTTGCGAAAGGCCGATCTATGGCGGCAAAAGAAAGATACAGTGAAATTTCTCCGTCAGCGGGGAGGGAGCTTGCGGACCCGACGCAAACGACCTCCTCCGCCCAAACCGGCGCCGGAAAACCCCGCCTACGTCAAGCTGCTGTCGTTCAAGGCGCCCGTTAAAAGCGCCAAACCCCGTTCCCATCCCCTTGCCGTAATTCTGAAACTGCCGGACATGCGAAGCATCGACTTCGTTTGTCGGCTTTCCCCGCGGATACGGGATTCCGTCGTTCAGGTTCTCACCTCCAACCCGCTAACGGTACGGGAAGGAAAAATCGACTTCGCGGCGCTTGCCGACCTGCTGCTGGCTCCGATCAACAGGGCTTTGGGCCGGCAAGCGGTTTCCGCCGTCACGGTGGTGGCGGGCTCTAAAAACAGGCAAGGCAAGGTTGTCTTTAAAATGCCGATGGCGGACGTTCGCGGGTGTCGGGGGAAAAAAGCGGAAAATCGTGACTCTTCAACGCGGCAAGTGGAATCTGGGTGGATTGCATCGGACAAGCGATCCTGGAGATCTTAAGCGATTTGCAAAAACGCGGCGAGGCAAGCTGATTGAACGTCAGCTTATTGGCCGAAAGCGGTTATAAAGCTGCGTTCCGTGTAACCGCCGTTTTTCCCATTTTCCACCAACCTTGCGACACCACCCCGGATTCAGAAAGGCGCCTAGTGGCCTGTATCATCTAAATTGCGCCCCTACGACGGCGTTGCGAGGCTTCCGGCTAGGAGCGCGTCGCGCCGTGGTGCCGGGGGTCGCGGGGGCGCCCCCCGCATTTCAAATACGGGGACACCCCGTGACCCCGGAGCACCACAAGCGGCG
>JAUXMA010000159.1 GCA_030623425.1 Rhodospirillaceae bacterium | reverse complement strand
GCGTCCCCGCCACAGGCGTCCACGCCAGCCCTCGCGGGAATTGATCCGCCGGGCGTATCGGCGGTGGGTCTCGCCGATCGCCCGCGCCAGCCCGTCCGCCGTCTCTGGAACGGCGATCAGGTGCACGTGGTTTGGCATCAGGCAGTAGGCCCGGACCGCGACGCGGAAGCAAGTGCACCATTCAGAGAGCAGGCTTAGGTAGGCCTTGTAATCGCTGTCGGAAAAGAAGGTCTCCCGCCGGCGGTCGCCGCGCTGGGCGATGTGGTGGGGAACGCCGGGAACGACGACGCGGGCCAGTCTGGCCATGGATCGTGCCTCCTCCCGCCTTCGCCGAAACGAAGGGAACTGTCAAGGGAAGGATAGGATAGCAGAACGAGACAGGAATTTAAATACCTATGGTGTCCCCTTATTAAGTACAGCGGCTTGACGACGGCGGAACAATCCCGGCCGGGAAGCTATTTCCAACCGTATACGCAAGCCGGCTTGCCGGCGCCATCTAAGCGTGCTTGGCTGGGAGCGGACGCGGGCAGGGTTCTGAAAGGGCATCCGGCCGGGACTTCTTGCAATGGCCGTTTTCAAAAAAGGCAAGGAACAGGTTCGATAGGGGTTGACCGTGAAATACCTGTTTTTCGTGCTCGACAACCGGCGGTTCCTCGCTTTCGGCCTGCTTCTCGCTTTCTGTTCGAGTTTCGGCCAGACCTACTTCATCTCGCTTTTCGGCGACCACATCCGGACGGAGTTCGCCTTGTCCCATGGCGACTTCGGCACCTTTTATTCGCTGGCCACGCTGGGCAGCGCCATTACAATGGTCTGGGCCGGACGTTTGATCGACACCATCGACTTGCGCGTTTTCAGCTTGTTGATCTCGGCCTCTCTTGCCGGCGCCAGTTTTTTCATGGCCTCCGCGTCTTCCACCGTTTTTCTGGTCATCGCCTTGTACACATTGCGGCTGGCGGGACAGGGGCTGATGGGCCATGCCTCGGCGACCAGCATGGCGCGGTATTTCGAGCACCAGCGGGGCAAGGCGATGAGCGTGGCGGCGCTCGGATATCCGTTGGGAGAAGCCGTCCTGCCGCTGACCGCCGTGGTTCTTGTCGGCGCCATTGGCTGGCGGGAAACCTGGCTGGCGATCGGCACGGCCATGGCCTTGCTTCTGGCCCCGATGGTGTTGTGGCTGCTGAAGGGACATGGGGAACGCCATCACCGTCTCGGCGAACGGAGCCGGCAAGGCAACCAGGTTTTTCGCCAACGCCAATGGACGCGGCGGGAGGTGCTTGGCGACCCGCGCTTCTATTTGGTCCTGCCCGCCGTTTTGGCGCCGCCGTTTATTCTGACCGGCCTCTTTTTCCACCAAATCCACCTCGCCTCGACAAAAGGTTGGAGCCTGGCTTGGCTGGCCAGTTGTTTCATCGGTTTCGCCGCCGCCACGGTGATTTCGTCGCTGTTTTCCGGCCAACTTGTCGATCGGCTGGGAGCTTCGCGGCTGTTGCCGTTTTATCTGTTGCCCCTGGCGCTGGCGCTTCTGGCTCTCGCCGCTTCCAATCATCCTGGCGTCGCCCTGTTTTACATGGTGACGGCGGGAATGACCTCGGGCGCCTGCTTCACGGTCGTCGGCGCCATGTGGGCGGAGGTTTACGGCGTCGCCCATTTGGGAGCGATCCGGGCGCTGGCCTCGGCATTGATGGTATTTTCGACGGCCCTGTCACCGGCGGCTTTGGGCTGGATGATCGATCTTGGCGTCTCGATGGAGGCGATCGCATGGATGTTTTTGGCTTACATCGGCGGCGCCACCGCCTTGGCGGCGATTTCAGGCCTGCCTTCAAATAGGACGGAAAGTTACCGCCGGCTGCCTTGATGGGAGGGGCCGGCCAATCTTGAAATTTTCTAAGCCCTGTTGAAGACGGAAAGGGCGCGTCGGATACAGTCGTCGGTGTTGTGAAGGTGGGGCGAGATGCGAAGGTCGCCGGCGCGCAGGGCGACGTCGATGCCGTTTTCGGAAAGGCGCCGGAAGAGGCTTTCGTTGTGGCCGCGCTTCTTGTCGGAAACGAAGATCAATGTCGAGCGCGACGGCCCCGCCTCGGGGCCGAGGAGGTCGTAGCGGTCGCGGTCGAGGCCGTCGATGAAGCGCGAGACCAGGCGGTCGTTGTGCCCGCGGATGGTCTCGACGCCCTTCTCCAGGATGTAGTCCACCGACGCCTTCCAGGGCACGAAATTAAAGAAATTGGCGGTTCCGAAGACGTCGTATTTGCGCGCCCCGAGATCGGCGCGCGGGTTCGGTTCCGGAACCGCCTCCCTCAGGTCGTCGGCCGTCAGCATGGACAGCCAGTAGGCCTGGTTGTAGCGCAAGGTGGCGCGGATCTCGGGCCGTATCCAGCAAAACCCGGTGCCGTAGGGGCCGCACAGCCACTTGAAGCCGACGCTGGTCACGGCGTCGACGGGAACCTGGCCGACGTCCAGGGGCCGCGTTCCCAGGGCCTGGGAAGCGTTGATGAAGAAGATGATGCCGCGTTCCCGGCAGATGCCGCCCAGGGCCTTGAGATCGATGGCCAAGCCGGTGAACGAATGCACCCAGGTCAGGCACACCAGCCGCGTCGCCCCGGTAACGTGATCCAGGAGCTCGTCGGCCTGGACGACGCGACGCCGGGGTTCGATGAGGCGGATGGTGACGCCGTTGTCGCGGAGCGCCAGCCAAGGGAGGATGTCGGAGGGAAAGTCCCCTTTCATGAGCAGGATCTCGTCGCCCGCCTTCCAAGGCAGGCCGTTGGCCATCAGATGCAGGCCGTAGGAGGCGCTGTTGGCGAGGATGACGTCGTCCGCCGCGGCGCCGACGAGGCGGGCCAGGCTTTCCCTGAGGCTCCGCGGCACGCCGCCGAACCGTTCGCTGGTCAGACGGTAGGGGGCGACCTTCCAGCCGACGGCTTCCCTGGCCGCCTCGGCCGCCACCCGGGGCAGCGGCCCCTGGTGGGCGCAGTTGAGCCACACCCGGCCGCCGAAGGGGCCGAAATCGCCGGCAAAGGAATCGCTCATCCCTCCCCTCGCTTGGTTAGTACAGTACAGCCAGGGGAGAAGCACCGTTCGAGTTGACGGCAAAAAGGAGCCGCTCCCGTCGACGAATTCTAATTTTCTTCCCGAACGATGTCGTCGTGCATTTCCGTCAGATCGGCGATCAGTTGTTCTTGTTCATACTTGTCGAAATCGAAGCTGACAGCATAAAGGTCATCTTCTTCGGACGAACGCGACACGCGTCCCGAGAACGTGCCGACATCCTCGATTTCAACCTCGACCAGGCCGTCATGGTCCATATCGGCGTTTGGTTCAATGGCGACACCACTGCCAGAGATGTTTTTCGTCTTGCCCGTATGTTCCCGGGTTTTGGCCCTTGTGCGGACGGGTTTGGAAATGGGATGCCGGGTATGGCGGCGGCGCTCGTTTCGGCTCGAATTGTCATTGTTGCTCGGCACGGCGTGCCTCTCGGCGGCAAAGCTCCTAACAAAAGCATATAGCACGAGGCGTTTGGAGGCAAAACAAGAGCCTTGCCCGCCGCGATTGCGGTGAAACAATACAACGGCTTGCAACGCATGCCTCGTCTTCGGCGACAAAGCAAGGCACTTAAGAAAAAACTAAGGTATATCCAAGGAGAAGGCACTGGGGGGGGGGGCGCCGGGGAAGAGGGCTATTTTGGTTCGATCAAGCCCTTGTCGGCGAGAAAGGACTTGAAGTCCAAATCGGCGTTGATGACGTCGTCCATCAGAAAAAACACCAGTTCCTTGCCCAGGCTTTCCCGCGCCACTTCGCTATCGCGGGCGGTCTGGGCCAGACGCACCATCGTATCCATTTTGGCGTTCAGTTCACGATGGTGGTGGTAATGCTTTTGCAGCTGCGGATAGCCGACTTTCTTTAAAAAGGCTTCCTCTCGCAGGAAATGCGTCTTGGCGAAATTGACGAAAGCGGGAACCAGCAACGCGCATTCCTCGACCCGGCCGTCGTCAATCGCCTTGACGATTTCGTTGACGATGCCGATAAGACGGCGGTGATCGTTATCAATGGGCTGATATTCCAGCTCGAACGATGGCGACAATTCCACCATTTTCAGTTCCCCTCTGAATTCACCGGCAATCGCGGCCCGTCCTTGCCAACGGGTTCCGCTTTCATTCCTCAGGATACACAAAGACATGGTGGGTATCAATCCGCGCCGACAGCCGACCCTTCTCCGCCGCGTCGAAACTGCCGGGCACGCGCACTTGGAACTCGGCGCCCATATTTTCCCCCTCGCGCACCCGCAAGCGGACGATGCTGCTGTGGCCGAGTAGATGGGTGGAGATCACTTCCACGGGCGTTCCCACCCCATCGTCGGCACCGTTGGTGAGCACGAAACCTTCCGGGCGGATGAGAATCTTCACCGCCCGGCCATCATCGATGCCGTCCACCGCGATCCGACCCATTGGACTGTCCACCGCACCCTCTGAAACCACCCCCTTAATCAGGTTCATGTGACCAAACAGCATGGCGACGTACTCGTCCACCGGTTGATAGTATATGTCGGCGGGACGTCCGGCCTGGAGAATCCGCCCATCGCTGCTGAGAACCTTGATGCGGTCGGCCATGAACATGGCTTCCTCCGGATCGTGGGTGACCATCAGGGTGGCGATGCCACTCTGTTTGAGCACGATCAGGGTATCCTCGCGAATCTTCTCGCGCATGCTCGTGTCAAGGCCGGAAAACGGCTCGTCCAAGAGCACCAACCGGGGTTCCGGGGCCAGCGCGCGGGCCAGCGCCACCCTCTGTTGCTGGCCTCCCGACAACATATGGGGATGTTTCCCGGCATGGCCCTCCATGCCCACT
>JAUXMA010000025.1 GCA_030623425.1 Rhodospirillaceae bacterium | reverse complement strand
CCCGTCCCCTCGGGGCGACGGAATGGCTTCCCGATGGCCCGGCATCGCCTGCGCCCCTTTCGGGGACTACCGCGGCGCCACTGGCGCCACGGTTCCCCTCACGCCTCCCGAGGGGCCGGGAAAAGCGATCGTAGGGGTGCAATTTAGATGATACAGGCCACTAGCGCGTCCGGCTTTTGCGGTCGTCGTCCGGCGCCATCTGCAAGAGGATGTTTTCGTCATGCCATTCCACCTTCATGGGATCGTCGAAATGACGCCGGATGTTGTCGGCGAAGGTTTCGCAGGCGGCGTCGAATTCCCCCGGCCTATATAAAGAAAAAGTCGAGTAGTGCTTGCTGCGCGCTTGTTCCAGCAAGCGCCGCAAGGAGGCGGTGCGCGGATACCGGAAGGTCCTGGCGTCGATCAGGGTGAGCCGTTCCGTTGCGTCGATCCATCGTTTCATTGTCTCGAGCTTGAAAAGCCGCCTTTCCTTTTCGCAAAAGTCCGGGAAATGCTTGCCCCATATGGACCGCGAGTTCTGGCCGGGAGTGCGGGTATAAACAAAAGTCCGGCCGTCTTTTTTCATGGTCCCGCCGATCTTGTTTAGAAAAGTCGGGAAATCAAAATGATGCACGGCGTTGAAGCTGAAAATGCAGTCCAGGGATTGGTCAATGAGTTGCAGGTCCTCGACGCTGGCGACTAACGTCTCGAAATTTTCAATGCCATTTCCGCGGAGGTGACGCGAGAGCTCGGCAAGCATCTCCGGGTTCATATCGATGCACGTCAGGTGCAAATCGGGCAGGTGACGGAACAGCAAATAATCGTAGCGCCCGGCTCCGCAGCCGATATCCGCCCCCCTGATCGCGGCGCGGCCGGCAAGCGCGCCGCGGATCACGCGGATCGGCTCCTCGTCCGTGGTCCTGACGTCGCGGTAAACGCCAGCGACCGTTGAGAAGTGACCGTGGACGTCTCCCGTGCCGCTCTTTTTCGCCATGATATTACCCAGCTGCCGACGACATGGCCGTAAATGACCGCCGTTATTTGTAAACATTCACCAAAATCGGACAATGCTTTTGTGATTGGTGAGCGGATTTCCGTTCCTTCCGCGTTGCCGATTGGCGGAGGATTCGAACGGATCTCGACCGGTTCGCCGCGCCATAACGCAATCAGCCGAAAGAGGCTTCCGCTCGCCCGCGGGTGAGTTATCAAGACGTTGTTGCCTGTCGGCACAAGACGATCCGGCGCAACACCTCGGCGTTTGTGAGGGTAGCGATGACGATGAGGATGAGCAGGGGCTGGTTGAGAAGGGCGCCGATGAAAATCACCAACACCCGAACATCCCGGCCCAATCTGAAATGGCGCCGGCCGCTAAGTTTTCTTGCCATCAACCCGTCGTACTTGTCGGCCGTATAGCTGTTCATAAAAGCGCCGACGATGGCCGCGAAGCCAATCGCCAGGACCGTCGGGTCGCCGGGCGCCGGGAGAGTGTGCCAAAGCAGCCCAAATAAAAGGAAGGCATCGGCATAACGATCCAAGACCGCGTCAAACCAGCCGCCGAACTCGCTTTCCATTCGTTTCAGCCGGGCGATCTCACCATCGCAGCCGTCGATGATCGAGGCCAGTTGGGCGATCGCCCCGCCCACGGCCAAGGCAGCATAACCGTCCAAAGTGAACGTCAACGCCGCAATCACGGAAAGCAGCCAGGAGACCAAGGAGATTTGGTTCGGAGTGATGGCCGTGCGAACCAAAAATCCAGTCAACCAGCGGGAGATTGGCCTGTTGATCAGGCGCGATACCGGGCCGTCGCTGGTCTTGCCCCTTTCAGTCCGGAGGAGCCGGCTTTCGGCCTCGCGCAACGCTTCGGGCGTATCCACGTCGAGCCAGCCGTGACCCGTGACGTCAACGGCGATGGCGCGTTTATCCCGGGCCAGTTCGCGCATTCCGTCGGAAAGCCCGTTCAGGCCCTTGGCGGCGGCCCGCTCGAGCCCATCGAATATCCCGGGAGTGGACAAGAACAAGCCGGTGTCGGCCGCATCCCAATCGTCAAGGCTCTTGGCGATTTCAATGATGCAGCCCTTTTTCATTTTCACCCGTGTCACGTCGTCAAAGTCGAAATTTCCGTTCTTGTTTCCATCCACCGCCAAGCACGCCTGTCCATCCGCCGGCTTGTGGCGGATAAGCATCTTGCCGATTTCGGGATCGAAAAGATGGTCGCTCATGGCCAGGAAGAACGGCGAGTCCCCCGTCAATCCCTTGGCGGCAAGGGCGCTTGCGCCATTTCCCAGTGACCAGTGTTCGGCTTCGGCGAACTCGACCTTCACTCCCCGCCCGGCGCAAATGTCGTGAAAATGAGCCTTGACGGTTTCCGCCTCGTAACCGACCACGACGAGAAACCGCCGAACGCCCAGATCCTTTTGAAACGTACAGACAATCCGTTCCGCCAAGGACAGGCCGAGGACCAATGTCAGCGGTTTCGGCCGGTTAGAATTGTCCCGAAGACGGGTCCCCATTCCGGCCGCCAGAAGAACGGCCGTTGTCGGGGCAAACTCCTGGTTGGTTGGCGTCGTCATCGATCAAGCAGTCCAAGATGCGTTCGCACAATTGTTGGTTGGCGGCGGCGATCAACCCGACCCGGTCGGTCAGACCGTCCGCTGCCGGCAGCGGCGCGCCATCCAAGCCGACGACGCAACCGCCCGCTTCCAAAACCAGCATGGCGCCGGCGAGATAGCTCTCGGCCGTCAACCGCCGCCGGATGTCCACATGGGCATCCGCCGCCCCCGAGGCGACGAACGCCAAGGCTCGGGAACAGCAACCGTAACTTCTCACGCCGCCGGCGGAAGCCATCAGGCGGGCCAACGCATGTGACGGCCCATAATGGTTCAGCTCGACGGAAATCAGAGCCTGCGCGATTTTGGTGACATCGGAAGTGGTTATCTCCTTGTTTCCAAGCCACGCTCCTTGACCTTTCAGGGCCAGCCAAGATTCTTTCTGTTCGATCGGGCCGACGATGGCCGCTTCAACGTGCTTCGGATGCAGCGGCGCGTCCACCGGCAACACGGCGCAGGAAAAGGCGGACAGGGGCAAGCCCCGTGACCGGTTGTCGGAGCCATCCACCGGATCGAGGACGACACGCGCTTCCGGCTTACCCAGGCCCAGCTTGCGCCTCGCCGATTCCTCGGATTCCACGATCAGCGGCGGCCCCGTCTTTTCCAGACGCCGGATGGCGGCATCGTTGGCGGCCAAATCGAAACTTTTGACCGCGTCGCCTTTGGCATTGACGATGCCGGTGCCTCCAGCCGAACAACTCAACACCTCTCGGACGACCGCCCGGTGGAGTTCGACCAGGCACCGGCGCCATCCTGCTTCAGGCCGCGCGGTGCCGGCGACGCCGTTGGAAAACGTCAGAACCTTTTCATCCTCCAACATTTGATGGAACGTGCCCTATTCCGCGGCAAACGTCTCATTTACCTCCATCTCGTCAACGGCGACGGTTCCGCGAATAAAATCATTGCACCTGTCGCGGGCCACCGAATCCCGCATCTGTCGCGGCGGACTCTTCATGTAATAGGCGGATACCGCCTCCAGCGGGCCAGCCAGCCCCCGCTCCAAAGCAAGCTTGGCGCAGCGAACGGCATCGATGACCACGCCGGCGCTGTTGGGAGAATCCTGAACCGACATTCGGAGCTCAAGCTCGATCGGTGCGTTGCCGAAACCGCGGCCCTCCATGCGGATGAAGGCGACTTTGTTATCACCCTGCCACGGCACATAGTCCGACGGACCGATGTGGATGTTGCGGTTATCGAGACGTTCGTCCAATTGAGATTGCACCGATTCGGTTTTGGAGGTTTTTTTCGAATGCAACCGGTCCAAGGCCTTCATGTTCAGGAAGTCGGTATTGCCGCCGGTGTTCAGCTGGTAAGTGCGGTCGAGCGCGTATCCGCGGTCGCCGAACAGACGCGTCAACATGCGGTGGACGATGGTGGCGCCGACCTGGCTTTTGATGTCGTCGCCGATGATCGGAAGGCCCGCGTCCCTGAATTTGCCGGCCCAAACGGGGTCGGAGGCAATAAAAACGGGAATGCAATTGACCACCGCCACGCCGGCGTCAAGACAGGCCTGGGCGTAATGGCGAACCGCCTTCTCGGAGCCGACCGGCAGGTAGCAGATCAGTACCTCCGCCCCGGAACTTCGCAACACCTTGGCGACATCCACAGGTTCGGCATCCGCCGGACGGAAGGCCTCGTCATCGGGGTAATCGCTCATGTGGGGGGCGACGCCATCAAGAATCGGCCCCATCCGCACGATGACGCCGGAAGCGGTAAAGCCGCGCTGAAAAACCATCGTGCAGTTGGGTTTCGCGAAGATGGCCTGTTCGACCGGCTTGCCCACTTTGCGGCTGTCGATATCAAAAGCCGCGACGATTTCGATGTCACTGGGGCGCCAGCCGCCGATATCCGGATGCATGAGGCCGGCAAATTCCCGATGACCGCTCCTCTTGTAATATTCAATTCCTTGTATCAAAGAGCTTGCACAGTTTCCGATCCCCGCGACAGCCACTTCGATCTTTTTCATGCTTGTTGTCCCTCCCTGCGAAAAAAACCCACCGGTCCACCGGCTCTCGTCGAATGGAGCCGGCGAGGAAAACCTTCGCCGTCGAAGGCAATAGGAACTCCGCTGGACGGTAGCTAGTACACCCCGGCGGGCTTCCGAGCTTCCCGGACTGCGTTGCGCGGCGCTTGCGATGGATTGACATCACGGCGCGCCACGCGCCTAGCCGGGAAACTCGGAAACCCGTCTTATGGGGTCAGGAATCCCGCCGGGGTGTACTAGTGTCGAAAGTCCGTCCCGGGATGCCATCCCGGCCGGAGCAAAATGGTCGAAAATATTAGCAAGATGATTATTATGTCGCCGCCATTCGGTTTCAAGTTTAGACGGCGGCAATCACTGAAATTGCCAGGAATAGCGGCTGACATGTTCCGTTGTCTTCGACCAATAAGCATCCTGCTCCCAGTCAGCTATGGATCTTTTCATACTATTTCTTTTTGCCTTCCTCCGCAACCAGATCTGACAACCTTTTTTTCATTAAACTGATTTGGTAATCCGGAATCCGATAGGCCCAGCCATCCGTTCGGCCGTTCAAGGCCGAAGCTTCGCCGGCCACATCCCTTGAGTTTTCCCCATCCTTCGAGGGCTTGGCGTCATCTCCCGCCTCGGCGCGGATGCGAACCCAGTTTTTGCCGTCCTTTTCGGAGATATCGACGAGGACGTTGAGGCCGTCGAAAGTGGCGACCCTCACCTGGATCGATGAATTGTCGGCGAAATCCATCGTTTCGGCCTTGCCGACGTCGTCGAATTCAAAATCGACCAGAACCGATGCCAGCGGGTCGGCGGCCGCTTCGTTTTTCATGCGGGCGTTCCCGGGCAGGTTTTCGATGCCGAAATGGGCATCGTCGACAGAGCTTTTTGAAACGGTAAACGGTTTCCCGTCCGGGTGGCGAATGGTCACAAGGGCGACCCTGGCGGCGGCAAGGTTGATGATTTCACCTGTCAGCCAATCACTTGCCTGGGTGCCCGGATCCAGGCTTCCAATCGTCAGCCAGGTCTGAGCCTCGCCGGTTTTGCGCACGTAGACGCCGCCCTCGCCGCCAAGGGTGTACTTGCGTTTCCCGACGATCACTTGCGCTATCGTGCCGCCGCTTTTGTCCAAGAGCGTCAGCTTCCTGGACTTGGCGCCTTTTTCCTCCGGGTCGCGAAGGTTGAGTTCGGCATAGCGGTCCTTCTTCCTCGTTTTTCTTTCAAACTGTTCCAGCCGGGTCAGATCGAGGAGGGTCTTGCGCACTTTATCCACCGGCACCGGATAATCGTCTCTTTCCGCCAACGTCCAGCCGCCGTCCCGACGCTTGATCGTCAGCTTTCCATCCGCATGTTGGATAACGACCTCCTCGACATCGTTGACTCTGTCGATCAAGCCCGGGAACACCTTCTCCCCGCCGCCGCCGGTTGGCCGGGAAGGGCGGTCGAGGGTTGTCGAAATGCCCGCCGCCGCCGCCAGCACAAGGGTGGCGACGCCAAACACCACGAATGTCTTGCGATTCATTGTTTTTGTTCCTCTTCGCGTCCTCCGGGCGATATCAGGCCGCCGCGCCGCCGCCGACAGCCCGCCTTCGGCGCCGGTAAATGACAATGAGCAAACCCAAGCCAAGCAGCAGGGGCATGCCGGCGATGTTGATGAACTTGAGCCGGGAACCCAGCCTTTCGATGTCGCGCCGCAAGGCATGCCGCACGTTCCGAAGTTCCTTGCGGATGGACACCATCTCGATGCGGAATTCGTCCAGTGCCGCCTTGTCCTCGGCGGAAAGAATGGCCTCTCCGTCTTTTCCGTCCTTGCGCTGAATTTTATCGAGTTTCGTTTCGATGTCTTTCAGCTTGGTCCGCAGTTCCTTTTCCTTGGCCCGGTAGCGGCGCTCGGCTTCACGGCGGATGTCCTCGACGAGGTAAAAAGGCCGTTCGGAACGGCCCCGCCCCCTGAGGCCGATGAGGGCGTCGCTGCCGCTCAAATTGTCGAGGGCGTTGACGACGAAATCGGCGTTGTTGGCAAAGGGAAGAAGGACCTTTTGACCGAAGAAGTCGCGGATATCGACCCAGAAATTGTCGTGCAGCATGTCGGCGTCGGCGACAACGATCACATTGATGGGATGGGAAGATTTCGGCAAATGGTCTTGCCTTGCGGTTTCGGCCGTTTTCGACTCCGGCTTGTCGGCTTTGTCCTTGGCCGGCGGCCCGTCCGGGAAAACGCTTTTGGCCGGACCCTTGACGCGGGCGGCCAACGTCAATCGTTTCCCTAGCGGGCGGAAAGACTGGAAAAGCGAGACGATATCCGGTTCGAGGCGAACCTTCACGGCGTCGATCTTCATCGCCCGAACACCGGTCGTGAGGAGAGGGCTGATCTCTGTTTCCGAACCTTCGACTTTTTCAAGGATGCCGGACGAGGCCAGGTTGAGATTGCCGAGCTCGCCGGTGATCACGTCGCCGGTGTCGAAATTGCGCCGGCGAAGCCCCAGCCAGACAACGTAGTCGGTAATCACCGTGCGCGATTCCCGCTCCGTATTGACCCGCCTTGCCGCATCCAGATCGCCGGCGATCGTGTCCTTGACAAGGGATACCCCCCAGGCATCGAGCAGGCGGTTGAAATCGGCTTTCCCCTTTTTCCCCATGGGGGGCCTGTAGAGAGTCTCGATCTCGGCGTAAGGATCGACGAAAACCAAGGCCTTGCCGCCGGCAAGCACGAACTGGTCGACGGCGTAAAGCGCCTCTTCGGTCATCCCCTTGGGTTGAACGATCATCAAGGTATCGATTTCATCGGGGATTTTATCGGCATCCAGGCCAAGAGACCGCAGGTCGAAAAAATCGTAGATCTGCCGATGGACGGCCCATGGCTGGCTCAGCTCGTATGTAGGGCCCCCTCCACCGGCAATTGGCAAGGAACTGATCAGCCCGACGACCTTTTTCTTGGGATTGGCCATGGCGTGGAACATTTTCGTCAGGTCGTATTCGATGAAAGCTTCCCGCCCGGTGTTGAAGAAGGGGATGACTTCCTGGCCGTCGGTGCTATTGGTGGCGGCGAGCCCGAAATATCCCAGGTCGCCGGCGTTGCTGAGCGGAATTCCCCGCAGACCGAAGGCGACGGCAAAGTCCTCGGTGTCGGAAAACGGCTCCGGATGATGGATTTCGAGGCGGATGTCGCCGCCCGACAACTCGGAGTATTGTTCAAGCAGTTCCCGAATACGCGCGTAATAGGTTGCGTGTTCCGGACTCCGTTCACCGAGAATTTTCGAGAAATAAAGGCGCGCCACGATCGGCTCGTCGAGGGAGCCGAGCACATTGCGGGTTTCCTCCGAAATCGTGAAAAGGCCCTCCTCGGTGAGGTCCAGGCGCGCCGATTTGAAAACGGCATTGAAAAAGATGTTGACCGAGAAAAGCATGATCGTCGCCAGCACCAGCCCGCCCCACATCAACTTGCTCCTGTTCGCGTCCTTGAAGAGATTCATCGCGGTTTCCGTCAGCCGGCTTTCTTCAATTCGACAACGGTGACGTTGGCGAATAACCAAAAGGCGATCAGCGACACGAAGTACACGGCGTCCTTGAGATCGATGACCCCTTTCGTCACCGAATCGAAGTGGATGAGGAAACTCATCGAAGCGATGGCGTCGATCAGCACTTCCGGCGCCCACCCGCGGAAGAAATTCAAGACCATTTCAAGGCCGCTCATGGTGAAAAGAAAGCATACCGCCGAGGCGACGATAAAAGCGATCACCTGGTTCTTGGTGAGCGCCGAAATGCACGCGCCGATGGCCAGAAAAGCCCCGGCCATGAAAAAACTGCCCAGGTAACTGGTGGCGATGACGCCGTTGTCGGGAGTTCCCAAGACATTGACGGTGATCCACATGGGAAAGGTCAGAACCAGCGCCACGCCGGTGAACCCCCAGGCCGCCAGGAACTTGCCCAAAACCGCCTCGGTGGTGGACACGGGCAGGGTCAACAGCAGTTCGATGGTCCCCGTCTTTCGCTCCTCCGCCCAGAGGCGCATGGCGATGGCCGGAACGAGGAAAAGAAAGAGCCAGGGGTGAAACTCGAAAAACGCCCGCAAATCAGCCTGGCCCCGCTCGAAAAAGCCGCCGACGTAAAAAGCGAATGCGCCCGTCAGCGCCAGGAAAATGACAATGAAGACAAAGGCCAGGGGAGTGGTGAAGTATCCCGAAATTTCCCTGAGCGCGATGATCCGGATGTTACGCATCGCCTTCCCCCATGCCCTCGGATGCGCGGGTGATGTCCCGGAAAACTTCGTCAAGCGATCCTTTCTCCACGTGCAGTTCCCGGACGGGCAGGTTCTTGGCCCGGATCAGGCCGCTGATTTCAATGACGATCGGCCGGCCGTGCTTCGGCATGACACGCAACCTGGCGCGATCCTCCAAGCCGTCCAGGATATCGACGCCTTCGACGCTGTTCAGGGCCGCGATCTCCTTTTGCACCGGCTCGACGGCGCTGGCGTCCATGGTGACGAGAACGGCATTATGATGGCGGGACCTCGCCAAGAGCTCTTCCGGAGTGTCGTCGGTAAGCAGCCGTCCGCGCGCGATAATGATCACCCGCGTACAGACGGCCTCGACCTCTTCAAGGATGTGGGTGGAAACGATGATCGCCTTGTCCCTGGCCATCTCCCGAATGAGGTTGCGCACGTGATGTTTCTGGTTGGGGTCGAGGCCGTCGGTAGGCTCATCGAGCATCAGCACTTCCGGGTCGTGGAGGATCGCTTGCGCCAGGCCGACGCGGCTTTTGAATCCTTTCGAAAGGGTGTCGATGGTTTGGCCGAGGACTTCGCCCAGAGCCAGCCTCTCCACCGTTTGCGCGACACGGCGGGCCTTTTCGTTGCCGTCGAAACCGCGAATGGCGGCGATGAAGTTGAGGAAGCTTTGCGGCGTCATGTCGCCGTAGCTGGGTCCCCGCTCCGGCAAATAGCCGATACGGCTTTTGACCTTCACCGGTTCTTCGACCACATCGTGACCGCAAACATTGGCCGATCCGGAAGTCGGCGCCAGGAACCCCGACACCATTTTCATGGTCGTCGATTTACCGGCGCCGTTGGGGCCAAGGAATCCCAAGACCTCGCCCCTGCCGACCGACAGAGAAATGCCGTCAACGGCTGTCAAAGAGCCAAATTTCTTGGTCAGCTCCCGCAAACGAATCATTTCCGCCATGCCTCGAAGATTCCCATGTTGATGATCGGGTCGAGAAGGAATTCATCAGGCTTGATGTCCCCCCCCCACCAAAGAGGATCGCTTTCGAGAAGCGTCAAGCCCTCGTATCTTGTATCACCATATGCGAACGACGGATGTACGAAAAACGGAGTTGCCTGGAGCATTTCAAGATTGGCCGGGACCGGCCCCGGGACCGCCGCCATTGCCGGCGCCGCCGTACCCCGTCAGCCGTTTCCCGGGCCCTTTTTCGTGGCCAGCGGGTGCGCTTCCTTGACCAGGCGCTTGAGACGCTCATCCAACACGTGGGTGTAAATCTGCGTCGTCGCGATGTCGGCGTGGCCCAACATCTGTTGCAGGCTGCGCAGGTCGGCGCCGTGGGCGAGAAGATGACTGGCGAAGGAATGGCGCAGAACGTGCGGCGAGACCTTGGCCGGATCGACCCCGGCGTCCACCGCCAGGCCCTTGAGCAACTGGGCGAATCGGTTGCGGGTCAGGTGCCCTGCCCGGGAGCGGGAGGGAAACAGCCAGGGAGAACTTTCGCCCGGCCGCCGCCCGGCCGGCATGAAATGCTCCCGCATCCGTTGGTAAACCGCCACCGCCTCCATCGCCGGCTCGCTCAAGGGGACCATGCGTTCCTTGCCGCCCTTGCCGTTGACGATCAGCATGCGGCCGTCGCGGGACATTGCCGACAGCGGCAGGGCGACCAGCTCGGATACCCTTAACCCCGTGGCGTAAAGCACTTCCATGAGCGCCGCCAACCTCTTTCCCTTGTCGCCACCGCGCCGATGCGCCGCCGCCAGCAACCGTTCCACCTCTTCTTCGCTCAAATACCTGGGCAGGGGACGCCCCTGGCGCGGACTATCGATGGCGCAACAGGGATCATCCTCCCGGAAGCCCTCGGCGAACAGAAACCGGAAAAACTGGCGCAGGACCGAAAGCCGCCGGGCGCTGGTGCCTGGCGCCATCCCGGCTCCGGAAAGTCGGCCAAGATAAGCGCGAATTTGCGCCGCGTCCGCGTTCTCGGGCAGCCGTCCCCGGGTCGCCAGAAAAGCCATGAAACCGGCCAAATCCCGGCGGTAAGAATCGATGGTGTTGTGCGCCGCGCCACGCTCGACGGCCATCATCTCGAGGAAGATT
>JAUXMA010000296.1 GCA_030623425.1 Rhodospirillaceae bacterium | reverse complement strand
CGACCCCAAGGACACGGATTACCGGCGCTATGGGGGGGCCAATCTGCTCACCCCGAACCGAAAGGAGTTGGCCGACGCCTCTCGCCTGCCGGTGGATACGGAAAAGCGGATCGCCGCGGCGGCGCGAAAGTTGATCGGTGAGCACGACCTGGGCGCGGTGCTCGCCACCTTGGGCCGAGATGGCATGACTCTGGTCACCGCCGAGGGGGAAGTCAGCCATCTCAAGGCCCAGGCGAGAGAAGTTTTCGACGTCTCCGGCGTTGGCGACACCGTCGTCGCTACCCTGGCGGCGGCGCTAAGCGCCGGTTCCGCTCTGAAAGACGCCGCCGAACTCGCCAATGTCGCCGCCGGCATCGTCGTCGGCAAGGTGGGGACGGCGGCGGCCGGCGCGGCGGACGTGATCAGCGCCTTGCATCACCGGGACATCTCCAGCGCCGAGGCCAAGGTCATGGCCTTGCAACAGGCCCTCGAAACCATCGATCGCTGGCGGCGGCGGGGGTTCAAGGTGGGCTTCACCAACGGTTGCTTCGACCTTCTTCATCCCGGCCATGTGTCGCTCTTGGCCCAGGCCAAGGCGGCCTGCGACAGGCTGGTGGTGGGATTGAACAGCGACGCCTCGGTGAGACGCCTCGGCAAAGGCGACGGTCGTCCTGTACAAACGGAAGCGGCGCGGGCCACCGTGCTCGCCTCGCTGGCGACGGTCGACATGGTGGTGATCTTTTCGGACGACACGCCGGTTGAGATGATCGAGACGATCCGCCCCGACGTGCTGGTCAAGGGCGCCGATTATGAATTGCCGCTGGTCGTCGGCGCCGACCTGGTCCGGGGTTACGGCGGCAAGGTCCTGTTGGCGGACCTTGAGCCGGACCACAGCACCACCGCCACCATCAAGCGCATGGCGAAGTAACCCCGGCCCATCCGCTCGCTGCGTTCCTTCGGTGTCAGAGTATCGGTCATGGTGCTACCCACCATAGTCGGTTCCATTCCAAAGAAAAAAAATGCGGAGCATGGCGCAGCCTGGAAATAAAACGAAATGAAACGAAAAAATTCGAATTGAAACGATTGATTCCTTGCCCGGCCAGTTGCCTGGGCGGCGTCTGAATTGCCGGTATTCGAAGAAAGGGATAGGATGCCGGCTCCCACGAAAGCAGATCATTGGCATCCCATGGACATCAAGGACTACATTCGCGCCTTCGCCGATTTTCCCAAACCCGGCATCCTGTTTTACGACATCTCCACCCTTTTAGCCCACGAAGATGCCTGGCAGGTGGCCATGGGACGCATGGCCAGGGCGGTCGGACGGCATCAGCCGGAAGTCCTCGCCGGCATCGAATCGCGCGGCTTCCTGGTGGCGGCGCCCCTGGCCCTGAAACTGGGGTGCGGTTTCATCATGGCGCGCAAACAGGGCAAATTGCCGGGCCAGACCATCCGTCATGAATACGGCCTGGAATACGGCACCGACATCATCGAGATCCAAAATGACGCGATCGAGAAGGGCCAGCGGGTGGTGATCCTGGACGACCTGCTGGCGACGGGCGGCACCATGGCCGCCACCGTCGAGCTGTTTCGGAAAGTGGGTGCCGAGGTGGTCGGCGCCGCCTGCATCATCGAGCTGACCTTTTTGGGCGGCCGGTCGAAACTGGACGTGCCGTTCACGGCTCTGATTTCTTACGACGAATAGCTTTTTTCCCGGCCTCCGGATAGGAGGTGGCGTGCCGGGCGACCTTTTTCATTACCGTCGGCAAGGCGTAATCCGGCAATTTTTCGACCGCCGACCAGAAGCCATCCGCCGGCGACGAATCGGTGCTCCGGCCACGGACGACGGCAAGACGCAGATGGAAATGGGTGAAGGTATGGTGGACGACACCAGGGAGCCGCCGCCAGGAAGCGGCCACTGGGGCCATGGGGCGGGCTTCCTCGAGCGTCCAGGCGGTTTGCCGCCAGCCGGTCGACGGAAATTCCATCATCCCGCCCAAAAGTCCCGTTTCGGGCCGGCGGCGAAGGAGCACCGCGCCGTCCTGACGGACGGCCCAGAAGACGATCCCCCGGCGGATCGGCTTGGCGCCCTTGGTTTGCCGGCGCGGATAGGATTGCGGGTTTTCCGCCCGCCCGGCGGCGCAGAACTCCAGCCAGGGACAGGCTTCGCACGCCGGCCGGCGCGGCCGGCACAAGGTGGCGCCCAAATCCATGAGGCCCTGCGCGAAATCGCCGGGCCGTTCCGTTGGCATCAACGCTTCGGCCAAGGTGGCGATTCGCCGCCGGGCGCCCGGCAAGGGATCGGCGATGGCGTAAAGCCTTGCCAGCACCCGTATCATGTTGCCGTCCACCGGCGCGCGGCGTTGACCATATGCGATAGCGGCGATGGCGGCGGCGGTATAAGGGCCGATGCCGGGAAGTTTCTCGAGCTCCCCCGCATCGCCGGGAAAGCCGCCGCCCATGTCACCGGCCACCAGCCGCGCGCATTTCAGCAGGTTGCGGGCGCGGGCGTAATAGCCCAGCCCCTGCCAGGCGTGAAGCACCTGATCCTGGTTCGCCGCGGCCAAGTCCACGACCGTCGGCCAGCGGCCGATGAAGCGGTTGAAATAAGGGACCACGGCATTGACGGTGGTCTGTTGCAGCATGACTTCGCTCAGCCATACGCGGTAGGGGTCCGGGGTCTCGCCGGCAAGCGCCCGCCACGGCAGCCGGCGGGCATTGCCGTCGTACCAGGAAAGCAGGCTGGCAGCCTGCAGTCGCGGTTGTTCCATGCCGGCCATGCCCGTATTCTATCGCCTAGTGGCCCGCGTCAGCCAAATTGCACCCCTACGATCGCTTTTCCCGTCCCCTCGGTAGGAGG
>JAUXMA010000152.1 GCA_030623425.1 Rhodospirillaceae bacterium | reverse complement strand
CCTCGGGGGGCCCCCGCATTTAAAATCGGGGGGACGATACCCCCCGGGGCCCTCTGGGGGCGTCCGGAAAGGCTTGCCGATGGGCACAAGGGGCAAAATTCCGCCCGGCGCGCCCTTTCGGCGGCGCCACTGGCGCCACGGTTCCCCTCAAGCCTACCGAGGGGACGGGAAAAGCGATCGTAGGGGTACAATTTAGGTGATACAGACCACTAGAGCATTTCAAGTCGGATTCTAAGACTCGGCGCCATCGGCGGGGGATTGGCAAATCCCTTTCAACGCCGTCCAATCCTCGGGCGGCATGGCGGCGGCGCCTTTTCTCACCATGCGCGCGGCTCGCGCCCGCTCCCTGGCCTCGGGGTGGGTGGAAAGGAAACCGGTATAGGGAATCGCCTCTCCTTCTCTTTCGGCCAGCCGATCGAGAAAGCGGGCCAAGCCGCCGCCGATGCCGGCGGCGGTGAGAATGCCGACGGCCCGGTCGTCGGCCTCCCGTTCGGCCTCGCGGCTGAACGACAAGGCCAACACGACGGCCCCCGCCTTGCCCAGGTCCGGCATCCAGGAAGACGGATCGCCGAACAAGGGCCCCAGGACCACCTTGATGCCGGCGTTCCGCAGCATCGCTTCGGTGGCGTGACGTTCGATAACATGGCCCATTTCGTGGGCCAGCACGCCGGCAACCTCCTCGGAGGTCTCGGCGGACTCCAAAAGCCCGCGCAAGAGAACGATATGGCCGCCGGGAGTGGCGAAGGCGTTGACCATGGCGGCGTCGGCGACGCGGACGCGAAAGCGGAAGGGAGTCTCGACCGCCGCCGCCAGCCGTCCGGTCAAACGATCGAGGGCGGCCGTTCCGGCCGGCTCCCGGCACTCGCCGCCGGCGGATAGACGAGCGACAAGCCGGTCGGCGGCGGCTTTGCCGGCGGCTTCCTCCCAGGAGATGGGAATATAGGCGGCCACCCGTTCGATGAGGACGGGAAAGGCCAGGTAAAGGCCGGCCACCAAGGCAAGGACGGCGGCCACGCCGGCGACGACCTGCAATACCGCCGCCGCGCTCGGCCGGCGCCGGCGGCCGAGAGAGGGAACGGCGTCGAGAAGACGCTGAAGGGTTTCGGGATCGTCGACCGTCAACCGGGCATCGCCGCCGCTGGCAAACCGCGCCGGCGCTCCGGCTCCGGGTTCGTCGATCCCGTGGATTTCGCCCTTGCGCCAGACCGCCATGACCTGGCCGTCATCACCGACGATCCTCAGCGGATCAGCCGTCAAGTCGAGGGTGACGGCATGGCGGGCGGCCGACTTGCCGTCGTTGTAATGGCAGCTCGGCGCGGGCACGGTTCAGAACTCCCCGACATCGAAGACATCGGCCAATCCTTCGCCGGTGCGGGAGGATTCCTTGCTGCTTTGGATGATGGTGGAAACCCCGGCGGCGTTGCCGACGCGCAGATGAGAGGCCATGAATCGGCCAATGCGCACGTAAACGACCGGCAAGGCCAGACCCAGGGTCAACACCAACAGAATAAAGTTGCCGATTCGCAGCTTCGATAAATTCCAGCCGCTGATGTCGGCCGCGAAGGTCAGGTCAATAAGGCGGGTCTGGCCGGTGAAATAGCTTATTTCACGCGCTTTGTACCAGTTCCAGGGAAGACGAGAGAAAATGACCGCCAAGAGGATGATGCCAAAAGAAAGAAAAAAATAAGTGTTCAAGAAATGTCCCAAACCTTGCAAATTCGCCAGGCTGAACTCGCCCATGAGTAACGCCAAGGCAGGCCAAGCCATGACCGCCACCGCCATTATCGGCAGGAACAGGCAGGCAAGCGAAACACCGAGTACGGCGAGAAAGCGGGGATAAAGGGGCGCCGCCTTGGCCGTGAAGCTAAAGCGGCTGCCACCTAACCATGTGTTGTTGATTTTATAGGCCATCAGCCGGGTGCTGCAGAACGGCCAAGCGAGGCCCAAGGTCAAAACCGTGAGGACATAGAATCCGAGACTCATCACGCCATATAGCCAGGACGAGCCGGTTTGCGTGGCGCGAATGCCGCGCCACTGGCTCCGCGAAAGCCGGTATCGCCGGGTCCGGTATAAGGCGACGGGAACCAGATAAACGACGGCGGCGAATTCGACGGAATCGGATAAGCCCATATTCTCCGGATCGTCGATCTCCTGATAATTCCGCCACCCCTCGACCCCCCCGAAGAGCGGGATGAGAACAAGGAAAACGGCGATGAGGAAGCCAAAGAACAGTTGCTTGGCGGTGCCTGTATATTCCAGACGTTCATCCTCAAAGGCGGTGTGGCTCCACAAATAGCGCCGGATTCGGGTCTTGCCCCAGAACCTGTAAAAGCCGAGGGTGAGGATCGTCAGGATCAGATTGACGATGAAAATCCTGAATAATGGCCAGGACCGTCCGTGGAAGGTCAACGCCGCGGCGGCGGATTTGGCCGCTGGCGATGGTTCGATTTGTCTAGTGGTTTCCATGTTTCCCGTTCATTATGACTCGCCTCGCGGTAAAGAAAATCTTACCAGATAGCGGCCGGCGGCGAGTGGTTTCTCTGTATCATATAAATCGCCCCCATCATGCCGCGAGGTGCGCCATGTCCCAGGATAACCGGTTTACCGCCATCGTGCTCGACGAAACCGACGGCAAGGTCAACGCCAGCATCAAAAACTTGGATGATGACGCGTTGCCGGTGGGCGACGTCACCGTCGCCGTCTCATATTCGACGTTGAACTACAAAGACGGGATGATTCTCAATGGCTTGGGCGGCATGGTCCGGTCCTATCCCCACGTCCCCGGCATCGACTTCGCCGGCCGGGTGAGCGCTTCCGAAAGCGCCGAGTTCAAGCCTGGCGACGAAGTCATCCTCACCGGCTGGCGGGTTGGCGAGATCCACTGGGGCGGCTACGCCGGCAAGGCCCGGGTCAAGTCCGATTGGCTGGTGCCCCTGCCCAAGGGCCTCACTTGCCGGCAGGCCATGGCCATCGGCACCGCCGGCTTCACCGCCATGCTGGCGTTGATAGCGCTCGAGGAACGGGGCCTCAAGGCCGAAAACGAAGGCGAGGTCCTGATTACCGGCGCCGCCGGCGGCGTCGGCAGCGTTGCCGTCGCCTTGCTTTCCACCTTGGGTTTCAGGGTCGCCGCCTCGACGGGCAGGCCGGAAACGCACGACTACCTCAGGGATCTGGGCGCCGCCGGCATCATCGACAGAAGCGAGCTGGAAGTCCCTCCGGACAAGCCGCTCGGGCCGGAACGCTGGGCCGGCGTCATCGATTGCGTCGGCGGCGCGATTCTCGCCAATGCGCTCGCCACCTTGCGTCGCCGCCGCAGTTGCGCCGCCGTCGGACTCGCCGCCAGCCCCAACCTGGAAACGTCGGTGCTGCCGTTTTTGTTGCGCGGGATCAACCTGTTGGGGATCGAATCCACCAACTGTCCCGTCGACCTCCGGTTGTACGCCTGGAAACGTCTGTCAACGGAAATGGCCAAGGACAAACTCGACCGCATGACCAATGTGATCCCCCTTGCCGGGGTCATTGAGGAAGGCGGCAAGATTCTCCAGGGCCGGATCCGGGGCCGCACCGTCGTCGACCTCCAGGGCTAAGGCCAGCGGACGTACAATCCATTGAATTCATTGATAATTTATGGATTCGGCGGGGATTGTCCGGTTTGGCCTTTTTTTTGCATCTCGTTGTCTCAAAGCGGCGGCGGACGGGTTTCGCCCCGGCGGCCTGGAACGGGAGATAACAGATGCTGAAATTCTATGTCGTGCCGGCCATGGCGGTCTTTTTGACGGCTTGCGGCTATGTTTCCGATTATGAGAAGGGGGTCTATGGGTATGAACCCCTCTACTGCTACCAGTCCATCGGCGCCGTTCAGTGCTTCAAGGCGCCGCGTTTCCGCGACCAGCGGCGCATGGTCAACTACTTCGGTCCGTCGCCGGCTCGCTACGACCAGCCGGAACCGCCGGCGAAGGCCCGCCTCGATGCGCCGCCCACCATCGATTTTTATGTCCGCGACCCGGAACCGATCCCCGAGCCGGCGGCGCCGAAGCCGCGTGGCAAGCCGTTGCCCTGGCTCGCCGCAAAGGTCGGGACGGGCCCCGCCGATGGCTTGGCGCCAGCGCCCGATGCAAAGAAATCCGCCGTGCCCCGTCCGGCCCCGGAACTGCAAGAAGAATCGGACGATGACGAGCTGGAAGAACAGGGCGAGTTGAACTAGATGTGGAGTCTCATAAGGTTGTTCGCGGCTGACGCCCGGCCACGGCAGGCGTCCGACAGCCCTTAACACGAGCGACATTGCGATGCCGATGGTGGAAGCCGTCCACTGCACCAAAAGCGGAGGTTGCCATATCAAAAATCTGTCTTGCCCAACGTTGTTGTTCCGGCCTACGCTCAACATAGGATTCGGCTGGAACAACAACTTAATTCGCGCCAGCGTCTAACTTAAGCGGTGAACCATTTAGGGGCGGACCAGGGTCAAGCGGCGCTTGACACCGGCTTGTACTTTATGGCTCTAAACCGAGGGCGTTGAAATTTGGGATGGGCGTCGGTTCGATGAAACTCATAAAGAAGAATTTTTCGCCGATTATCGTCCTCGCCGTGGCGATCTGGATCGTGGAGGTTGTAAACCTCCTCCTTGGACACAGCTTGACATCGTGGGGCATCCTGCCGCGCCGGGTGAGCGGGCTAATCGGGATTCCGTTGGCGCCCTTCCTTCACGCCGGACTGTGGCACACCATTTCGAACACGGTGCCCCTGCTGATCCTGGGCGCGCTCACCCTGATCGGCGGCAAAACGCGGTTTTGGACGAGCACCGTTGGGATCGTACTATTGTCGGGGGTTCTCGTCTGGCTGTTCGCGCGCGGCGTGCCTCACGTCGGCGCCAGCGGTCTGGTGCTCGGGTATTTCGGCGCCCTGCTGGCCCGCGCGTACTTCGAGCGCGGCCTCGTCTCCATCGCCGTTGCATGCGTGACGATGTTCCTCTACGGCGGCATGCTGTGGGGCATCCTGCCGCTTAGAAGTTACATTTCCTTCGAGAGCCACCTGT
>JAUXMA010000238.1 GCA_030623425.1 Rhodospirillaceae bacterium | reverse complement strand
CGTTGACACTCACCGGCGGCGCCACCTTTACCGCCGACTGCGCGTCCATCGTCGGCGGGATCACCGGTTCCGACCAGCTTTCCACGACTTGCGCCAACCCGCAGTCAAACTCCCTGCCCGTGTCGGATCCATATAAAGACGTCCCCGAACCCACCAGTGCCGGATGCGGCGCCTACACCAATTATAACGCCAGCAACGAGACGCTCAATCCGGGCACTTACTGCAAAGGAATCAATTTCAGCGGTTCGGTGACGTTGAATTCCGGCGTTTACTTCATCGACGCCGGCACCTTCAAGATCAATTCCGGCGCCACCGTCACCAGCGCCTCCGGCGGGGTGACCATCTATCTGACCAAACAAGACTCCGGCCCCAAATACGCGAATGTGAGCATCAACGGCGGCGCCACCGTGACCATGAGCGCGCAAACGTCCGGCGATTACGCCGGATTGCTGTTTTACCAGGACGACGACACCCCCTTGAGCCCGGCCAGCACCCACACCATCAACGGCGGCGCGTCGATCGACCTCACCGGCGCCCTCTACTTCCCCAGTGGCAACGTCAATTACACCGGCGGCGCGGAGACGGGAAGCGGCAGCTGCATGCAGATCATCGCCCAAACGGTCTCGTTCAGCAGCGATGCCAAAATGAACATCAACTGTTCCGGTTCCGGGATGTCGTCGCTCGAAGTCATGGACAGCGTCGGTCTTGTCGAGTGAGGCAATGAGTCGGAAAATAATTGAAGCGGGAAAATGGACAGCGCCGGGATGCGAGAAGTCATGCTTGGCGGCGCTCATCGGCGAGGAGCGCGGCATCATCGCCATCATGTTCGCCCTGATGCTGCCGTTGATGCTGGGGTTCATCGGTCTCGGCATCGAGGCCGCCCTGTGGTACAAGTCCCACCGCGATCTGCAGAGCGCCGCCGACGCCGCCGCCATCGCCGCCGGATACGAGATCAGAAGCACCAGCGACGCGGCGACCAGAAGCGCGGCGGCCTTGCGGGAAGCGGAACGCCACGAGTTCGACACCTCCGATGGCGACACCTTCACCCTCATCTACCAATATCCGACCACCGGTTCCTTTACCACCGATGAAAACGCCGTCGAGATCCAGCTAACCCAATCGGTGGTGCTGCTGTTTTCCAACTGGTTTCTGGATAACGCCGTCACCATCAACGCGCGGTCGGTGGCGACGCTGACATCGACTACGGAAGCTTGCGTGTTGGCCTTGGCCCCCAGCGCCAGCGCCGCCATCACCAACGCCGGCGGCGCCACCGTATCGTTGACGGGGTGCTCGATGGCGGTCAATTCGACAAGCAGTTCGGCGTTGAAATTGACCGGCGCCTCCATCTTGACGACCGAATGCGTTTCGGTCAGCGGCGGCATCGACGAATCGGGCGGCAGTTCGATCACGACGACGGAATGCCCGGAGCCTCTGGAGAACGCCATTGCCGTCAAGGATCCCTATGAAGACGTTACCGAACCGACGAGCCTGGGCTGCGATTACACCAATTACAACGCCACCAACGAGACTCTCGATCCGGGCACCTATTGCGGGGGAATCAATTTCAACGGCACCGTCACCTTGAACTCCGGCGTTTACATCATCGACGGCGGCACCTTCAAGATCAATGCCGGCGCCACCGTCAGCAGCGCCGGCGGCGGGGTGACCATCTTTCTGACCAAACAATTTTCCGGCCCCCAATACGCCGATGTCGACATCACCGGCGGCGCCACCGTGACCATGGAAGCGCAAACGACCGGCAGTTACGCCGGATTGCTTTTTTACCAGGACGACGACACCCCCACGAGCCCGCCCAGCAACCAGACCATCGCCGGCGGCACGTCGATCGACCTCACCGGCGCCCTTTATTTCCCCAAAGGCTACGTCAATTATACCGGCGGCGCGACGACGGGAAGCGGCAGCTGCACCCAGATCATCGCCCAGACGATCACCTTTAGCAGCGTTGCCGACATGAACATCAACTGTTCCGGTTCCGGCATGTCGCCGGTGACCATTTACGATAGCGTCACCTTGGTGGAATGAGGCAATGAGTTGGAAAATGATTGAAGCGGGCAAATGGACGGCGCCGGGACGCGAGAAGCGTCATCGCGGCGGCGTGTTGGCGGTTTTGAAGGGCGGGATCGCCGGGCTGGCGAGATCCCGCGCCGGGGTGACCGCGGTCGAGTTTGCCTTGTACTGTCCCGTATTCCTTTTCGTCATCGGCGGATTGGTCGATTACGGGATGGCCATCTTCGACAAGATGGAATTGGTTGGCGCTGTCCGCTCCGGCGCCCAGCTGGCCTTGGCCGACAGCTCGGACACCACGGCGATCCGCCAAGCCGTCGTCAACGCCAGCGGCATCGGCATTTCCTTGAGCAACGTCACCACGACGATGTTTTGCGAGTGCGCCGATACCTCGACGATCACCTGCGGCGGCACCTGCGGCGACGGCAGCGTGAACCGTTATCTGATGACCGTCACCGCTACCTATACTTATACTCCCATGCTACTTCCTCCGGGAATTTGTTGTGACCTTACCGGGACGACGACGGTTCGCACGCAGTGATCGAACAGGAAATCATGACGGAAACAGCTCCATGAGCATCGCCATGAAATCGGCATCCCGGCGCCGACGGTACTCCTGGCGAGGAAACGGCGTCGCCCGCCTTCGCCGGGCGGTTGCCGCTCTGGCTTCCTGCCGCCTTGGCGCGACGGCCGTGGAATTCGCCCTGGTCGCGCCGGTTTTTCTCGTCATGATGATAGGCACCATGGAAGTCGGCCGGGCGATGTGGGTGAAGAGCTCGATGCAATACGCCGTCGAGGAGGCGACGCGCTATGCCATGGTCAACACCAGCGCCAGCACGACCTACCTGGAGTCCTATGCCATGACCAAGATTTCGGGGATGAGCGCCGCTTCCGGCATGGTTTTCAGCGCGACCAAAACCACGGGCCCGCCGGATTTCATGACGATCACGGCAACATACAGTTTTCAGCAACTGATTCCGTTGCTGAAATTTTGCCCTTGCACCCTTAGCGCCATGTCGCGAGTGCCGCTGAACTCCTGATCCACGTCCGCCCTCGTCATCTCAAGGGCGGGTAGCTTGACAGACGAAATAGGCGCTGACCGGCGTAGACAGGGGACAGCTTCTGAAGTCCTGGCGGTCGAATTTGGCCACCTTGTTGAATTTTCCGCATTCGGCGCCGGCCAAATCCAGGATCTGTTGCGGGGTCGAGCGGCGTTTGTTGTAACAGACGATGACACTTTCGATGTCGGTAGGCTCCTTGCCGAACGATTCCGCCTCCCTGTTGAATTCGCCCTTGCTTAACACGTAGGGAGACGGCCAGGAACAACCAGCGAAGACGAAAGCGAAAGAGAGGCATAAGCCTAAAATAAGATACCGGCGTATCGGCATCGGGTTTCTATAACCTCTTTCACCGACCAGAACAATCGGCCGCTCTTAAGAACCTATCCGAACAACTGGAGACGGTTGTGATGAGACCAAATCAGGAAGGCCGCAAGGCGCCGCTTCGCCGG
>JAUXMA010000184.1 GCA_030623425.1 Rhodospirillaceae bacterium | reverse complement strand
CGTCTTCGGCGCCATCACCAGACTGGCGCATTTGGAAAGCCCGGACAGAACCGATGTGGCCTCTTCCAGAAGCCCCTCGACACTGGTGCCGGACGCCGAGCATTGGCCGTCGATGCTCTGACGTTCGGCTTCGGTCAGATTGCCGACCTCCAAAATGCCGTCGACGAACAGCCGCAATCCCGCTTCCGTCGGCAGTCGCCCGGCGGAGACATGGGGGGCACACAACAGCCCGGCGTCTTCCAGGTCGGCCATGACGTTGCGGATGGTCGCCGGCGACAGCGAATGGCTCATCCGCCGGGCCAACGTGCGCGAACCGATGGGCTCCCCCGTTTCGATATAAGAATCGACAATGTGGCGGAAGATTTCCCGCGAACGTTCGTTTAACTTGGAAATCATGGTCCTTCTTCGCGTCTCGGCGGCGATCCGCCGCTTCCGGTTTTATCGGCCCAAGCGCTAAACGCCTAGAGAATTTAGTAACCCCGACTTGCAGCGTCAACGGAGCCGGCGCCGCCGGGGCTTTACGCCCTGGGGCCGCCAGGTTAGAAAACCGCATGAATTCGTCGAACCACGGGAACAACAAATTGGCGCGCCCCATGAGACCTTCCGGCCGCGCCCCGGATCAGCTTCGCGATGTCGGCCTGGAAGCGGATGTCAGCAAGTACGCCGAAGGCTCCTGCATGGCCCGCTTCGGCGACACGCGGGTGTTGTGCACCGCCAGCGTCGAGCAAAAGGTTCCGCCTTGGATGCGCAATACCGACCGCGGCTGGGTGACCGCCGAATACGGCATGTTGCCCCGTTCCACCTCCTCGCGCACCAACCGGGAAGCGGCGCAAGGCAAACAGTCGGGACGAACCCAGGAAATCCAGCGCCTGATCGGCCGCAGCCTGCGCGCCGTCACCGACCTGGCGGCGATCAACGGAATGCAGATCAAAGTCGATTGCGACGTCATCCAAGCCGACGGCGGCACCCGCACGGCCGCCGTGACCGGAGCGTACGTGGCCCTGTACCGGGCCTTTCAAAAGCTGGTCGACATCGGCGTTTTGCAAACCGTGCCTCTCATGGATCAGGTGGCGGCGGTTTCCTGCGGCCTTTACAAAGGCGCGGCGGTCCTGGATCTGGACTATGACGAGGACAGCGCGGCCGACGCCGACGCCAACTTCGTGTTGACGGCGAAGGGCGGAATCGTCGAAATCCAGAGCACCGCCGAGAGCGCGCCATTTCAGGAAAGCCAGTTCCTCGAACTGCTGAAACTGGCGCGCAAGGGGATCGGCGAACTGACGGCATTGCAGCGCCAGGCCCTGGGGCTGAATGAGTGACAGGTGCCCGGCGGTTCGGAGGCGGCAAGCTGGTGATCGCCAGCCATAATCCGGGAAAAGTCCGCGAAATCGCCGACCTGCTGGCGCCCTTCCGAGCCGAAGCTTTGTCGGCGGCGGAATTGGCTCTGCCGGCGCCCGTGGAGAATGGCAAGACCTTCCTCGCCAACGCCGAAATCAAGGCCAAGGCGGCGGCGGACGCCTCGGGCCTGCCGGCGCTGGCCGACGATTCCGGGCTGATGGTGGCGGCGCTCGGCGGCGCGCCCGGCGTTCATTCATCGCGGTGGGCCGGGCCCGGCGGCGGTTTCGCCGCCGCCATGAAAAAGCTGGAAGAGGCGATGGCGGGCAAGGAAGACCGCCGCGCCCGCTTCGCTTGCGTGCTCGCCCTTTGCTGGCCCGACGGCCATTGCCAGACTTTCGAGGGCTTCGTCCACGGCCGCCTGGTCTGGCCGCCGCGCGGGACGAATGGTTTCGGTTACGATCCGGTTTTCGTCGCCGACGGCCACGACGCAACCTTCGGCGAGATGGACGCCGCCGACAAACAGGCGATCAGCCACCGGGCCGATGCTTTTCGCAAACTGATCAAAGCTTGCTTCGAAGGATAATACCAACCAGATTGGTATAAATGTCGTTTGTTCCCGGCCTCGCCGTTTACGTCCACTGGCCGTTCTGCCGGTCGAAATGCCCCTACTGCGACTTCAACAGCCAGGCCGTCGAGAGCATCGATGAGCATCGCTGGCAAACCGCCCTGCTGCGGGAGCTGGCCTATTTCGCCGAGCAAACCCAAGAGCGGCCGGTGAGCAGCCTTTTTTTCGGCGGCGGCACGCCGTCGCTGATGCAACCCGAGACCGTGGCGGCGCTGATTGCCGAAGTCCGCCGCCGCTGGCCGCTGGTGGACGACCTGGAAATCACCCTCGAAGCCAATCCGACGTCGGCCGAGGCCGGCCGCTTTCAAGCCTTTCGCGGAGCCGGGATCAACCGCCTGTCGGTGGGGGTTCAATCCTTCGATGACCGGGCTCTCGGCTTTCTCGGGCGCGGCCATACGGCGGCGGAAGCGCGGGCCGCCGTTGACCTGGCGGCGAAATGGTTTCCCCGTTTTTCCTTCGACCTGATTTACGGCCGGCCCGGACAGACCGCCGCCGCTTGGCGGAACGAACTGGGCGAAGCTTTGAGCGTCGCCGGCGAACACCTTTCCCTTTACCAGCTCGGCATCGAACCGGGAACGGAATTCCATCGCGCCGGCATCCGGGAAACCGACGAGGAAACGGCGGCGACACTCTATGACAGCACGCAAAATCTTCTCGCCGCCGCCGGCCTGCCGGCTTACGAGATATCCAACCACGCGCGGCCTGGCGGCGAATGCCGGCACAATCTCGGCTACTGGCTCGGCGGCGATTATCTAGGCATCGGTCCCGGCGCCCACTGCCGCCTCAGCGGCGATGGCCGGACCGAAGCCGCCCACCGCGTCGGCAAACCGGAAAGCTGGCTGGCGGCGGTCGAACGGGACGGCTTTGGGACGGCCAAACGAGTTCTTCTCGGCCCGCAAGAGCGCCGCGACGAGGTGGTGATGATGGGCTTGCGGCTGACCCAGGGGATCGAGCGGAAACGCTTTTCCCTTCTCATCGGCCGGCGATTGGAAGAGGCCTTGGAGGCGGACAGGCTAGAGCGCCTGATCGACGGCGGTTTCCTTGTCCTTGACGGCGCCGGCCTCAGGGCGACCGCCGCCGGGCGGCGGCGATTGAACGCCGTGCTGGCGGAGCTTTTGGCTTAGAGCATGTACTCATGAATGACGCCGCTATTAGACGATGGCCTACCGCGGCACCGATGTTAGCTCAAGCGCCTGAAAGCAGACCTCCGGCGGAGTTTCCGCCACTTCCGAGTTTAGCCAAAAGCTGACATTCCCGGCTCTTAGATTACAGCGCATTTTTACATGGCGATGGCGGCGGGTGCGTCTGGATGACGGAAAATAGGGGCAATTGACCTTCCGGACACAGGAAAACCGAAAAATCAGGTCATCGGATGGCTGCGGAGAAAATTCTGTTCCCGCGACGATGGTGCGGGGATATGATTTCAACGAACCTGGAGGTTATCTGGGAAATGTCGGATTAAAGCATGCTGGTGAGCGGATCACTGGCAGGTCCTGTCCCCCCCTCCGCGAACCCTAGCTCACATTCGGGAAAACCCTAGATTTCCTTGGGGCTAACCCTAGCCATTGACGGGAAAAACGCTACCCCGTTTAGCGGATTCCCCAATTGTTTGGGGAATTAAATTCAGTAAACTTTGCAACCAGTGAAATCGCCCGCCGCCGACGGGGGACGGGGGGCGCCACTTAAGGCGCCATCTTCGGCTATCATCAGGGGCCCAGTTTGAGGAGTCGTCTGGGGAATGTCAGTTAATATGGCGAAGTAACTACAAACGATGAAGCTTGAACAGGTGAGGGGACCGAGACTGCCATCTCGGTCCCCTCTATTCCTTTTCCACCTTATCCTGTTTGGAAACGCGTGGCTTCGGCGGCGTGCTCAACATGCGCCGATGCTAGCGGAAATGGGGGGCATCATATCCAAGCGCGTATTCGCGGTGTTGTTTGTGGTCCTGCTGTTTTCGTGGCCGGGGACGGCGGCGGCGCAGTCGGACGAGTTGATGCGGGCCTACCAGCAAGGAGGCACCCTGTACCAAGCGGGACGCTACGGCGAGGCGATTCCTTTCAATCAGAAGGCGCTCCAACTCAGTGAGAGGGAGTTCGGGCCGGAGCATCCGACCACCGCCACACTCCTCAACAACCTCGCCTTGCTATACCAGGCCCAGGGCCGCTACGCCGACGTCATGCCCCTCCACAAGCGTGCCCTGGCGATCCGCGAGAAAGCCCTCGGCCCCGAGCATCCAGACGTGGGCCAGAGCCTCAACAACCTCGCCGAACTGTACCGCGCCCAGGGCCGCCACGCCGATGCCATGCCCCTCCACAAGCGTGCCCTGGCGATCCGCGAGAAAGCCCTCGGCCCCG
>JAUXMA010000006.1 GCA_030623425.1 Rhodospirillaceae bacterium | reverse complement strand
TTCGGGGACTTACGCGGCGCCACTGGCGCCACGGTTCCCCTCAAGCCTACCGAGGGGACGGGAAAAGCGATCGTAGGGGTGCAATTTAGGTGATACAGGCCACTAGTAAAGGTCGGCGCGGCGGCATCACAGCAGCCACTTGCCCAGGTACTGGCGGATGTTGCGTTCGATCTCGGCGTTGAAGTCCATCATCAGGGTCTCGATCAGCTCGAACTGGACGCGGCGGCGCTCGTTGAGGGTGGCGTCCTCGCGCACCGTCGTCGAGCGGCTGACCCGGGCGCTGGCGAAGGCGCGGCGAAAACCACGGTCGTCGAGCATCTCGAGGCTGGCCTCGATAATGGCGTCGTAGCGCTCCGACTGCTCCTTGTGGAACGCCCCTTGCAAGCCCTTTTTGACTTTCAGCGCCGTCTCGGTGACGGCGGCATTGGCGATGGTGAAGCGGACCAGGCCCTTGCCGCCGCCGACAAAAAGGCGGTCGCCGGCCCATCGCTTAAGCGCTTTCAAGGGCGGTGTCGGCAACAGGTGATCGACGTTGGGCGCCTTCATCGGCGGGATGTAGCCGGTGACCACCTGCATGGCGCCGGCGTTGAAACGGAACGGAACCAGATGCGCGTACGTGAGCTCCGGCAGCTTGTCCACCGGCGGCGGCGTCTCGCATGCGGCGAGCATGGCGGCGGCCAAAAAAACCGCCGGCATAGGGATCGAAAGTATTCTCATCGCCTCACCAGCCTATCAAAACGCGGCGTCCAAGGCCGGCATTGGACCGCCCATGAACCGAAGCCATATTGGCACGGCCTGGCCCGCCGGTTCAAGGCGCGAACAGTTCGGCCAGGGCCGCCTCGTCGAAGACGTAGTCCTCCTTGCAGAATTCGCAGGTGACGGTGACGGCGCCGTTTTCGGCCATGTCCTCGACCTCGGCGCGGGCGAAGGAACCGAGGGTCGCCGCCACCTTGTCGCGCGAACAACGGCAGCCGTGGCGCAACGGCCGCGGCCTGAACAGGCGCACCCCGTCCTCGTGGAACAGCCGGTATAAGAGGTCGGCGTCGGCCAGCCCCGGGTCCAGCATCTCGGCCTCGGTGACGGTGCTCATCAGGACCACCGCGCGCCGCCAGTTGTCGTCGGCGCCATCCAGGGCGTCCTTTGCCGCCGGCAGGCGCTGGATCATCAACGCCGCCGCCCTCGATTGCGGCGAGACGGCGGTGCTGATCGCCGTTTGCAGCTGCTCGGAGGTGCGGAAATAGGCATGCAGGCAATCGGCCAGGGTCGCCCCCTGAAGCTCGGTGATGCCCTGGTAGCGGTCCATGTCCGGTCCCTGATCGACGGTGAAGGCCAAATGGCCCGCTCCCAGCAACCTGGGCACGGGACCGCCCGACGCCGGCGGCCGGGCGGCGGCCAAGCGGTCGCTGTCGAAGCGGGCGTAGCCGCGCAGCTTGCCGTCGCTGGTGACGTCGGCGATCAGCGTCCCGATGGCTCCGTCGCCTTGCGTCTGCAGGGTGAAAACGCCGTCGTATTTGAAAGCGCTGGCGAGCACCGCCGTCAGCGCCAAGGTCTCCGCCAGCATGCCGGCGACGGCGGTCGGATAGCGGTGACGGCCGAGCACCGTCTCGACGGCCGGACCAAGGCGTACCAACCGCCCGCGAACGCCCAAGGCCTCGATCTGAAAAGGCTGAATCCAGTCGCCGAAGGGAAAGCTGGAAGACATGCTTGCAACGCTACGCTCAAAGGGCCGTTCAGCGGCGAAAAATCACCGGCGTCGGCGAAGGATTCAGCCCAGGCACCAGACGAGAATGCCCTTCTGCGCATGCAGGCGGTTTTCGGCTTCGTCCCAGACCACCGAGCGCGGGCCGTCGACGACGGCGTCGGTGACTTCCTCGCCGCGATGCGCCGGCAGGCAGTGCATGAACAGGGCGTCCGGCTTGGCCTTGGCCATCAGGGTTTCATTCACCCGGTAAGGTTCGAGCAGGCCGTGGCGGCTTGCCAAGTCCTTTTCGCCCATGGAGACCCAGGCGTCGGTGACCACGAGGTCGGCGCCGGCGACCGCCGTTTCAGCGTCCTCGGCGAGGCTGACCTCGCCGCCTTCCGCCCGCGCCCATTCGAGCAGCCCCGCCGGGGGAAGCAACGGTTGCGGGCAGGCCAGGCGGAGGATAAAACCGAAGCGAACGGCGGCATGGATCCACGAGGTGGTGACGTTGTTGCCGGCGCCGCACCAGGCCACCACCCGGCCGGCAATGGCGCCGCGATGTTCCTCGAAGGTCATCACGTCGGCCATGATTTGGCAAGGATGGCTGTCATCGGTGAGGCCGTTGATCACCGGCACCGAAGAATGGGATTCCATTTCCAGGAGTTTGCCGGCATCGTCGGTGCGGATCATGATGGCGTCGGCGTAGCGGGACAAAACCCGCGCCGTGTCGGCGATGGTCTCGCCGCGGCCGAGCTGCGAATCCCTATCCCCCAGCACCACCGTTTGGCCGCCGAGCTGCTGCATGCCGACCTGAAACGAAACGCGGGTGCGGGTCGAAGGCTTCTCGAAAATCATCACCAGGGTCTTGCCGGCCAGCGGCCGACCGCAATTTTCGCCGCTCTTGAAGGCTTGGCCGATATCGAGCATTTGCCGCAAGGTGGCGGTGTTGAGCCGGTCGAGGTCGATGAAATGCCTGATTTCGCTCATTTCATCCCGCTTTTTCCGCCGCTTCCGCGGCCAGTTGCCGGCAACAGCGGTCGAGAATCTCCAGCGCCTCGTCGACGTGCCGCTCCTCGACAATCAGCGGCGGCATAAGCCGCACCACGTTGCCGCCGGCGGCCACCGAGAGCAAGCCTTCGTCAAGAAGTCGCGCCACCAGGCCGCGGTTGTCGACGACGCATACGATCCCCACCATCAGTCCCGCCCCCCGCACTTCCAAGAGCACCTTCGGTTGGGCCTTGACGAGGGCCTCCAGCCGCCGCCGCAGGTAGCGGGCGACGGCGTTGACGCGGCCCAGGAACCCGTCGCCCAGGATCACGTCGAGAACCCCATTGGCGACGCTCATGGCCAGCGGGTTGCCGCCAAAGGTCGATCCGTGGCTGCCCGTGGTCAGGGCGGCGGCCGCCTTGCCGGTGGCCAGGCAGGCGCCGATCGGGAAGCCGCCGCCGAGGCCCTTGGCCAACGCCATGACGTCGGGGGCGACGCCGGCCCATTCATGGGCGAAGAGCTTGCCGGTCCGCCCCATGCCGCACTGCACCTCGTCGAGGAACAGCAACAGGCCGAATTCGTCGGCGGTCTCGCGCAGGCCCTTCAGGTACTCGGCGGAGGCCGGCTTGATCCCGCCTTCGCCCTGCACCGGCTCGACCAGGATGGCGGCGGTCTCCGGCCCGATGGCGGCGCGCATCTCGTCGAGGTTTCCGAAAGCCACCCGGTCGAAACCCTCGACCACGGGGTCGAAGCCGGCCAGATGCTTCTCCTGGCCGCCGGCGGCGATGGTGGCGAGCGTCCGGCCGTGGAAGGCGCCTTCGCAACAGACCACCCGGTAGCGGCCGGGTTCGCCGGCCTCGTCGAAGTGGCGGCGGACCATCTTGAGGCCGCACTCGACGGCCTCGGCGCCGGAGTTGGCGAAGAACACGGTGTCGGCGAAGGAGTTGGCGACCAGCCGCTCGGCCAGCCGCTCCTGCTCCGGGATGCGGTAGAGGTTGGAGGTATGCCAGAGCTTGCCGGCCTGGGCCTTCAGGATGTCGACCAGGTGCGGATGGCAATGGCCGAGGGCGTTGACGGCGATGCCGGCGGCGAAATCCAGGAAGCGCCCGCCGTCGGTGTCATAAAGATAGGCCCCCTCGCCTCTCTCGAAGGCGACGTCGGCGCGCCCGTAAGTGGGCATGACCGCTGGAATCACCATTGCTTCCCCTCTAAATGCTTCGGGCCGGCCTGTTCAGAAAACTGGCGCCGGCCCGTCAGGAAAGCGGCAAAGTATCCGAATCCTTTCCCTAAAAGTCAACTTGCCAGGCATCGGAGCCCGTCCAAGGATCAAGCCTTCAATTTATAGCCGCTGGCGAACATCCGGTAGCAAACCAGCCACAGACCCAAATCGACGCCGGCCATCGTCAACAGACCGACCGCCAGCGACCCATCGGCATGGCCGATGAAGCCGTAGCGGAAACCGTCGATCATGTAGAAAAAAGGGTTGAAAAAGGCGATGGTCTTGAAGGTTTCCGGCAAACGGGCGATGGAATAAAAGGTGCCGGAAAGGAACGACAACGGCATGATGACGAAATTGGTGACCGCCGCGATATGATCGAATTTTTCCGACCAGATTCCGCCGATGATGCCCAACAGCGACAACATCAAGGAGGCGGCAATGGCGTGGTAAAGGACGTAGCCGAAACTATGCACGCCGAGGGGCACGAAAAACGCCATCGCCGCGACCACCGCGAGGCCGACCATGACGCCGCGGGTCGTCCCGCCCAAGGCGAAGCCCAAGGTGAGTTCATGGGCGCTGAACGGCGGCATCAGGGTGTCGATGATGTTGCCCTGGACCTTGGCGACAAGGATCGACGAGGAGGTGTTGGCGAAGGCGTTCTGGGCCATCGCCATCATGACCAGGCCCGGCGCCAGGAATTCCAGGAAAGGGACGCCGCCGACGACCTCCGATATCCTGCCGAGAGCGAGGGCGAAGACGGCCAGGAACAGGAGCGTGGTGATCATCGGCGCCAGCAGGGTCTGGGTGAAGACCTTCAGGAACCGCCACACCTCGCGCCGGTAAAGGGTCCACAGGCCGATCCAATTTATGGCGTTGCTTTCGGTCATCGCTTGCTTTTTTGCTCTATCGCAAGTTAGCGCTTGTCGGCCCTAATCCCCTTATCCATCGTCCGCTCCGCCGTCCGTCCCGCTCTCCTCGCCGGTGGGCAGGTCGACCCTGGCAATGGTGCTCGGGCGCCGCCGCGCCTTGTTGGCGGCGGCTGGGCGGCGTTCATTATTTTCGACAACAACGCGGCCCACGGGGGCGTTGCCGCCCTTGTCCTCGCCGAAGTAGAGGGTGCTGTGGGGAAAGGGAATTTCGATCCCCAATTCGTCGAAACGCCTTTTCATGCGGCGGTTGAACTCGCGTCCCACGAACCACTGCTTGATGGGGGCGGTCTTGAAACGAGCCTTGATGATCACCGCCGAATCGTCGAACCGCTCGACGCCGACGACATCCAGCGGCTCGAGAATGCAGGGGCCGTATTCGGGATCGGCCTGCATTTCGGCGCCGATCTCTTTTAACACTTCCATAACCTCGTCGGTGTCTTCGCGGTAGGCGACGCCGACCTCGAAAACACGATACGAGAATTCCTTGGTCATGTTGGTGACGGTTTCGACGGTGCTGAAAGGGATGGTGTGGACGTTGCCTGAAAAATCCCTGAGCCGGATGGAGCGGATGGAAAGGGCTTCGACGAAACCGGCGTTGCCAGCCACCTTGACCACGTCGCCGACGGAAACCGAGTCCTCGAACAAGATAAAGGCGCCGGTGATCACGTCCTGGACCAGCTTTTGCGCGCCGAAGCCGACGGCGAGACCGACGACGCCGGCTCCGGCCAGCAGGGGCGCGATATTGACGCCCAGTTCCGACAGCACGATCATCGTCACCATCACCGCCAGCACCACGAAAATCAGATTGCGCAAAAGCGGCAGCAAGGTGCGGGCGCGGGCCCCGCGTTTGATCATGTTTCCGTGTTCGTCGGTTCGGGACAGATAGTACTCTATGGCCGAGTTGGTGGCTTCCCAGATCGCCAGCGCCATCGCGACGACGACGGCGATGCTGAACGCGCTCCAGGCCAGCCGCTGTCCGATGGGCGTCTCCAGCCAGCTAAAAGCGTCGATGCTCCAGGCTTGCAAGAAGGCCAGGCCGGCGATGATGGCAACCAGCGCCTGAAGCAAAAGGCGCAGGACCGGCAGATAGCGGTTGGCGCGGGACTCCAGCGTCGGGTATCGTTTTTTGATCTCTTTATTGATGGCGAAACCGCGCTCGACGGCCCGGCGCAAGGCCATCGACACGGCCAGGTAGATGCCCAGAATCAGCAGCGAAACAACGCTGGCCTGAACGATGAACTTAAAGCCGTCTTCGATGCCCATCGCCCAGACGCCGAAAACCGCCACCATGTAGATGACGGCCAGCACGTGCCAGATGCCGGCGAAGCGCCGGCGCAGTCGCCGGGCTACGAACCAGGACGGGCCGGCGCCGCCGCCTTCCTCGCCGGCGCCTCGAATCCACGCGGCGACGGGAACACGGTTCTGGAGAATGAAAACGGCCACCAGCGCCGTGACGACAAGGCCGAGCAACCGCAAAAGGCCCTCGTGGCCACTCGCCGGCAAGCCGAGGAGCAATGCCGCTTCGGCCAGGAAGTAGCCGAAAACCGTCACCTTGACCAGGCGCCGGCTCCAGATGAACAAATAGTTGGCGGTTTCACCGCCGATGGCCAGCACCCGCAAGGACGGCGCCGCCGGCACCAGCACCATGCGCACCACCACCAAGATTCCCCGGGCGATCAGGTAGGCGTAGATAAAGGTCAGCGCCACCTTATGAACCATGGGCCCGGGCTGAACCAACGGCGCCACCAAATAGGCGGCGCCGGCAAAAACGGCGATGGGCATCACGTCCAATACGGTTCTCGCCAGCAGAAACAGCACCCGCACCAAGAGGCTTTTGACTTCACGGCTTTCCAGTGCTCGCCGAGGGCGCAGCAAAAGGAAACGGGTCAGGCGATCCGCGGCCAGGCCGGCGGCGAGAATGACCGCCAGTTTGAACATCAGCAGCAGCAACCGGTTGCGGGCCTCGACGTCGGCGACGACGCCGGCGGCCTGCGTCCTCAGCCACCGGAAAAGCAAGGGAAAGTCGCTCAAGGCATCCACGGCCGCCGCCAATTGGCCGCTGGTTTCCTTGAGACGTTCCGACAGCATGGCGATGAAAATAGCGCTAAGGCTGTCGGGGGTTTCCTTCCCTGGGGCCTTTTGCCGCACCGCGATCAGGGCCTTGATCCTGGCGATGAGTTCCTGGCGCCGGGCGTCGTCCTCGAGGGTGGCGGCCAGGGCTTGCAGATCCCGGGTTGCGACTTCTTCTTTGTCTTTTTGCGCCTGGGCGGCTTCGGCCGGGGCGGCAAATGCCAGAAAAAAAACCGCCAGGGCGGTAAAAACGGATTTGGAAAACCAGTTCGGAAGCATTCTCGGGATAAGCTCTTACATGTATCCTGGCGGGCGAGATTACCCGTCGCCGATGAAGCTATCACATTTTTTGGGAAAAAGGCGCCATGACCGTCACCATTTACCACAACCCGCGTTGCGGCAAATCGCGCGGAACATTGGCGCTCCTGCGTGAGCGCGGAATCAAGCCACTCGTCATCGAGTACCTGACTTGCCCACCCAGCGCCGAGCAATTGAAACGAATTCTGAGCCTCCTCGGCATGTCGCCAAGGGAGCTTTTGCGCCGCAAGGAAGCCAAGGAGGCAGGGCTCGACGACCCGAATTTGAGTGACCAGGCGTTAATTGCGGGCATGGCCGCCAATCCGGTTGTTATCGAACGGCCCATCGTCATTAAAGATGGCAAAGCGGCGCTTGGACGGCCGCCGGAGAAAGTACTGGAAATCCTGTAATCCCTTTCCTCGCCGACGGCCGCGGAAAGGCTTTGGGGAAGCCCATTCACATATTGACTCCCCAAGCCGCGCGCTGAAAGCGGCTGCTCAACCCGATCGGACCTGCGCCAGGAACTTTTCGACTTGGCTTTAATTAAATTCGGAATTAAATTCGGTGACAGCATACTTAATTCCAAGATCGGAGCTTCCGCGGCTTCCATGCCTGACGGCTGGAATTAAGTATGCTGTCACCGAGTTGTCACCGAATTTCCCGCGCTCGCCCCGGCGGTATCTCCAAAACAAACAGGCGGGGTCTTTGGAAATTGCTTGCGCGCCTGCTTTTTCGGGGGCAAGAACACCCACCCCTTGATTGCGGAGAACCCTGAAGTTGAACAAATCCATCCGCGGCCTGCCGTTTGCCCTGTCGCGCCGGCAGGCATTGACCCGCCGACTGGCAGGCAAACGGATCGCCGTTTTTCTCGATTACGACGGGACCCTGACGCGCATCGTCGACAAGCCGGAGATGGCCGTTCTCGCCCCGTCCATGCGCGCCATCGTCAAGGCCCTGGCCGACCGCTTTCCCGTCGCCATCGTCAGCGGCCGCGACCGCCAGGACGTGCATCGCCTGGTCGGGCTGGACAGCTTGATATACGCGGGTTCGCATGGACTGGACATCGCCGGCCCGGTTGCCGGCGTCGCCTACGACGGTTGCGGCGAATACCGCGAGATGCTGGTCGAGGCCGGCGACCGGTTGCGACGGCAATTGACCATTGTCGGCGGGGTCCTCGTCGAATGCAAACGGTGCTCCGTCGCCGTCCATTACCGCTTGGTGCCGGAACCGGAACGCCCCGGGATCATGGCGGCGGTGGATGCCGTCCTCGCCGAGCAAACGGAGCTGCGCGCGACCGCCGGCAATATGGTTATTGAAATTCAACCGAAAGTGAATTGGAACAAAGGCAAGGCGGTATCGTGGATTTTGCGGGCGCTGAATCTGGAGACCGCCGACGTGGTTCCCATTTTCATCGGCGACGATGCCACCGACGAGGACGCCTTCGCCGCCATTGACGGTCGGGGAATCGGCGTTGTCGTGACCGGCCCGGCGGAAAACCGCGCCACCGCCGCCGGCTACCGCATCGACGGTCCGGAGGAAGTGGGAGTGTTCCTGCGGTTTCTTGCCGAGATGAACGGAAGCGAAAGCGGAAATTGAGATTCCGTTCCCAGATGGTTTTGTTTTTGTTAACATTACTCTTGCTAAAAACGGGGAAGAACCGATCAAAAAGAACGTTGTCGCCAGCTGAACTCGACAAAGAATTTTCTTTGGAGAGCCATCATGTCCTACAGATCCGGCAAGAAAAAACGAGGATTGGTCACGCCCGAAGACTACGAACCTTTGGTCGGGGCTGAAAACGTCGAGCGCATTTTGAGCAAGGCCGACAACCTGCGCGGCCGCCATGTCGTCCATGTCAGTTCGAC
The DNA here is from genome assembly GCA_030623425.1 of Rhodospirillaceae bacterium. Lineage (GTDB taxonomy): Bacteria > Pseudomonadota > Alphaproteobacteria > Rhodospirillales > 2-02-FULL-58-16. Next base: position 6,856 of record JAUXMA010000006.1, on the reverse strand, counting down.
TTTATATGGCGGCGGCGTCGCCGAGCTTCTTTCTTCCCTGACCATTCTCATGAACGGCGCCGGCGTTCGAACCGGCTGGCGCGTCATTCAGGGACGCCCCGACTTCTTCACCATTACCAAGAAATTCCACAACGCCTTGCAGGGCGGCGACATCAACCTTTCGGAACGGAAGCTGGAAATTTACGAGGAAGTTATCGAGGAAAACGCCATCCGCACTCATTTGGATCAGGATTTCGTCGTCGTCCATGACCCGCAACCGCTGCCGCTCATCAACCATTTCCGCAAGCGCGGGCCATGGGTTTGGCGTTGCCATGTCGACCTGTCGCATCCCAACCGGTTGCTGTGGGGCTATTTGAGCAGCTTGATCGAAAAATACGACGCCGCCATTTTCAGCATCCCCGAATACGGCCAAGCACTCTCCACGCCGCAGTTGTTCTTCATGCCGGCGACCGATCCCTTCAACGCCAAGAACATCAAGATGAAAGAGACGGACATCCAAGATCGGCTGGACACATACAATATTCCCAAGGACCTGCCGTTGGTGGTGCAGATTTCCCGCTTCGATTCCTGGAAGGACCCGCAAGGAGTGATCGACGCCTTTCAGATTGCCCGCAAGGAGATCGACGCGACTCTGGTGCTCGTCGGCAACATGGCGAGCGACGATCCGGAAGGCCAGGATATCTATGAATCCCTCCTCGAACAGCGGGATGAACGCATCATCATCCTCAGTTGCGAGGATTCATCACTCGTCAATGCCCTGCAAAGCCACGCCGGCGTCGTTCTCCAGAAGTCGCTGCGCGAGGGGTTCGGATTGACGGTAACGGAAGCCATGTGGAAAGGCCGGGCGGTGATCGGCGGCAATGTCGGCGGCATCCGCTATCAGATCGAAAACGGTAAGAACGGTTTTCTGGTCGATACGGTGGACGAAACGGCGGAATGCATCGTCAAGCTGCTGAAGAACAGGAAATTGCGCGAGCAACTTGGTAAAGCGGCGCGGGAAACGGTATGCCAGAAGTTCCTGATGACGCGACTCATGGAACAGTACCTCGATTTGTTTCAGTCCTTTTACACCACCTATCAAATAAAAAGCGTCGGCTGGAACGGATGATTGTTTTGCTGGTGGCCGGCGGCAAAGGGGCGATGCATCGTCGATCCTTGGTATCATGAGCGAGGTTCGGCGCAACCCGCTCACCGGCAGGTCCACCATCATCGCCCCGGCCAGGGGCAAACGCCCCGATGACTTCCGGCGACGGATCGCCGCCGCCGCCGCCAACCGTTTTGAAAAAAACTGCCCTTTCTGCCCCGGTAACGAGTCCTTGCTGCCCGCCGTCATCGCCGAAACCCCGGCCCTGAATCCCGGACCGGACGCCCCTCCTTGGCAGACACGTCTCGTCCCCAACAAGTTCGCCGCTCTCAGGCCGGACGTGGAACCCCAGGCCAGCGAGGGATCGGCGCCCATCATCGGCCGTCATGAAGTGATCATCGAAACGCCCCGCCACGACCGCCACATGGCGGCGATGACGGCAAGCGAGGCGGCGGCGGTCATCGAAAGCTATCTCCGCCGTTACCGCGAGCTCAGCGCCATGCCGGAGACCCGCGCCATCGTTGTGTTCCGAAACCACGGCGTTGCCGGCGGGGCGTCGTTGAAACACCCTCATTCGCAAATCGTCACCGTCGACCAGGTGCCGCCGGGCCAGCGTCGCCGCGAGATGCTGGCCCGACGCCATTTCGAGGACAAGCAAAGCTGTCTCCTCTGCGACATGATGAAAAGGGAAGCGGCGGACGGCCGCCGCATGGTGACGGAAAACCAAGGCTTCGCGGCTTTCGTTCCGTTCGCCGCCGAGGTCCCATTCGAGACCTGGATCGCGCCGCGGCGGCACCGCGCCGATTTCGGCGATATCGCCGCCGCCGAAGGAGCGGACTTGGCGTCCCTGCTCGTCGAGAGCCTGCGGCGACTCGGCGTTGGCCTCAACGACCCCGACTACAACTATGTCATCGGCTCGTCGATCGGCGCCGACACCGCAACGGCGCATTTGCATTGGTTCTTGAGAATCGTTCCCCGGCTCACCGTCCAGGCCGGGTTCGAAGTCGGCGCCGGCATGAGCATCAATCCATCCCGGCCCGAAAACGACGCCGCCTACCTGCGTCGGGTGGTGGTATGACTAGTGGCCTGCGTCAGCCAAACAATCGCCCCGCCGGCCGCCGCCGATGCGGCCAAATCGGCCAGTATTGACGGCTTGGCGAGATCACGGGCTCGCAGACCATTCGGCAACCGCACCAGGTGCGCCGGACAGGACCGGCAATCGGAACTGCCGAAGCCGGGAACCGGAAACGCCGTTCCCTTCCAAGCCCGCAGCGCCTCCACGAGACCGCATTCGCGGCCGCCGGGAAAGGCGACGGCGGCATCGATCCCGAAGACGTTTGTCAGCCGGTCGACATGCCAGCGCACCGGTTTCGCTTTTTTCAGGTGCCGCCGGACCCTGGCGCGAATGCCGCCGGGCCCGTTGGCGCTGCCGGCATAAAGGTACGACCCCGGCGGCAGGTCGGAAGGCGGACGGCGGGCGACGGCGATGCGCGTGAGCCGGGGAATCCGGATCAGCAATCCGTAGGCGCCGGCGCCGCCGGGAAAGTCTTCCGCGTCGTCCACGTGCATGCGGGCCAAGGCAGCGGCAACCGGCTAAAACCTGTAACCGTAGCGGATGCCCCAATTTTCAAGCCCCTCGTTGCTGGAACAAAGTTTGCCGTTGGATATATGGTCCAGGTGCAGCATTAACCCATGGCGGTCGAAAAACCGGTAGCCAACGTCGATCGATTCCCGGAACAATACGCGGCAGCCGAGTTCCTTCCTGTCCAACTCCTTGGTTCTTTCCCTTCCGTCATGGACGGCGCCGCCGAAACTGAAGCCGGCGAAGGCGTCGCCCAGGAACTCCCATTCCCAGCTCAAGCCCAGGTAGGCTTGACTGGTGTCGCCTTGGGAGTTGACGGTAAAGCCGACCATCGGTCTGGGCGACCAGATCACATCGAGAAAATCCGGCGGGGTAAAGAGGAGTTCCATATTGCTGTCGAATCCGCTTTCTTCTTTGCGGCTGAACGGCCCTTCGTCGTGGACCAAGACACCGAAGCGGATTTCCGAAACCACGTCCTTGAAACCGCCGCCCTCCGCTGTCGGCGGCGGCTCGGCCCGGGTGGGGACCGGCGGCGGGGCGGCGGCCGGCGCCGTCGGGGCGATTTGAACCGGCGCCGCTTCCGCGGACTGTGGCAGCGGCACGAACTGGCCGGCGAAAGGATGCGGTTGGTGAAGGAGGATATCGATATCGTATAGCTCACCCAATGTTTTCGCCGAGGCCACGTTCACGCAGACAGCCACGACGGCGGCCGAGCCCGCCAAGCCGGCAAAAAATATTTTCAAGATACCCACCTCTCCCCGTGACAATGCAATCTTTACTGCTCTTAAGGCATTTGTCCAGTGGCAACGCGGCAAACGGCCGATTCGCGGGCGGTGCTTTCGCCGCGCATGGGAGACATTGACCCGGCCGGCGGTAGTGGGCAACATGATTCTGAAAAACCCTAGGGGTCCTTTTCTGTTTGAATGGAGCGCCTATTGAAAAACGGCGAACGCCAATACGACGACGGAGAGATCATTTTCGATGCGGACGATTCCTGCGACTGCGCTTTTGTGGTCGTCGGCGGGGAGGTGGAACTCACCCAGGTCGAGAATGATGGCCAGATTCAACTGACCCTGTTGAAGAAAGGTAATCGCTTCGGCGATACGGATGTTACCGAGCAAGGTCGGCGAGGCGCGTCCGCAAAGGCGGTCGGCACGGTCACCCTCGAAGTCGTCCCCCACGGTCAAGGCGCGAGCTCCCGACAAGAGAAACCGCGGACGGTGCGTTCCGCCATGGACAAACTGGCCCAGAGCTTGGGCGGCGTCAACGAGATGCTGGTCGATCCGTCCGCCGTCCGCGTGCCGGCGGCGGCGGACGGGGACCGGCCGAAAGCGGGCCTGTTGCGGTCCCTTGCCAATCTTTACAGCGGCTCCCGCTCGGCGCGCCTTCTGTTCCGGGTCTCGCCGCTGAGCGGTGAAGACGGCGAGAACCAAACCCGCCACCTGGTTGCCGCCCTGCAAAAACGCAATGGCATCAAGGTCCGCTCCTTGCTCAAGCCGCTCGAACTGGACCCCGGCAGGGAAGCGGCGGATCAGATTCCGGAAGCGACGGCGGCGGCCCGGAAATTGCTGGACAAAAGCGGCGCCGATCTTCTCATCTGGGGAGACGTTCCGGCCCCTGGAACAACAATTTATCTGCGTTTCGTCTCGGCGGCGGCCGATGACGAGGATCGGCCGGGAACCTTCTCCCCGACCGCCGCCCTATCACTGCCCGTCGGGTTCGGCCCGGAATTTTTCGAGCTTTTCCACGCCGTTTGCCTTGCCGCCACGGTGGTTCGGGATGAAGCCAAAACTTCAACGTTGCGCAATACCCTGCCGTCCGCCTTGAATGCCGCCGCCGCCATCATTCGGGACTTGCCTTCGGACCTGACGACGCGGGAGCAGGCCATGATTAAAATGTGTTATGGCAACGCCCTCGCCGTGATGGCCGGTTTGCGGGGCGCCGCCAAACTTTACCAGGCGGCGGCGGAGACCTATCGGTCGGCATTGGAATTCCTGTCGCGGCAAGAGACCCCCCTCGATTGGGCCTATACCCAAAAACATCTGGGCGCCGTTCTTCAGGCGCTATCCGATCGCGGCACCGGCACCGAAATCCTTGACTCGGCCATCGATGCTTTCACCTCCGCCTTAAAGGTTTTCACCAAGCTGGACTACCCGCGCGAGTGGGCGGCAACGCAGAACCGTTTGGGCCTGGTCCTTTACAAATTTCATATGCGGACCGGCGATAGAGAAGTGCTCAAACGTTCCCTGTCGGCCTTTCAAGCGGCCCTGCGGGTTTACAGCCGCCAACAAACACCCTTGTCCTGGGCCGAGGTGATGAACAACTTTTCCCAGGCCGCGCAAGTATTTGGCGAGCAGATGAACAACGCGGAAGTGTTGGAAAAGGCCGTCAACGCCTGTCTCGCATCCCTCGAAGTGCGCAAAAAGAAAAACAACCCGCTGGTCTGGGCGGCCACCCAGAACACCCTGGGGTCGGCCTTGTTCCTGCTGGGAAAGCAGCAAGGCGAAGCCGCCCGTTTGGAGGGCGCGGCGGCGGCTTTCGAAAACGCGCGCGACGTTTTTGTCGCCCACGGCGCCGCGGGGATGACCGTAATCACGGAGAAAAACCTGTCCCGCGTCGAGCATCTTCTTGGCGAGCACACCCCCCAGGGAAGAGCCGGGGCGGGGGCGGAAACAACCGCTCCCGAACCACCCGCAAAGCCCAGGAAAAAAACGTCCCGGAAAAGAAATGGCGACGGTTGATGCCCGATGTTTGCCGGCTCGACGCCGGCTCTGGTCATCTCGTCAACCTGGATCTGGCCGAATAGACTTGGCAGTTCGATAATCCGTCGTTGAAAAAGTGATAGGTAAAGCCGGGTTGGGCAAGTCCCCGCGGATCGTGGAGGTTCCATCCCGTTTTGGCGATGCCGGTGATGGCCATGCCGGTCGGCCCGATGAAGCCCAAGGTCAGCCGGAAGGGCTCGATTTGATTGAACACCCGATTTTGGCAGGCATCCGAAAGCACTTGGTTCAAGCTTCCGACGGTCCAGTAGGGGCCGCGGCTATTGGCATATTGCCCGGCCGCGGCATGGCCGGTTGCGAAAGCGGCGAGCGCCGCCAAGGCGGCGGCCAATGCCGCCCGACCGGTTCGCTTAAAGCGTCCCGGGCGGCAAGGGATCGGGGTTTGCCGCCTTTCCATGTCCCGTGGGTAACACATGTTGGTTATGGAAATATGTACGAATGAAAGTTCATCGCGGCAATGGACGGGGAACGACCGAAAGCCCGACGGGGAAACGACGATCGGCTCAAAGACGTGCCTCGACGGTGCCGGCACCGTCCGTGAAGCGCCGGCGACGCCACGGCGGCATGCCAAGGGGTGGTCTCCCCTCCGCCGCCGCCTTAAGCTGGCGCCATGACCTCCGACGTCTTAAAAAGGGCTCCCCAAATCCTCGCCCCCATCGCCGTCGCCTACGGCCAGCGTTTGAGGAAATTCGGCGCCAAGCCGAAAGGGGTTTTGTGGAAGAACCGGGAAGGCCAGTTGCTGCGCTTCGAGGTTCTGGCCGGCATCTTCGATCCCGGCCTCCGCCGGCAGGTTTTTTCGGTCAACGACCTGGGCTGCGGTTACGCCGCCCTGTTCGAATTCCTCCTCGCCCTGCCCGGCGCCGAGGTCAGCCGCTATCACGGTTACGACATCTCGGAACAAATGGTCCGCCTGGCGCGCGCCCGTATCGCCGATCGACGCGCCACCTTCACGCAAAGCCTGATCGCCACCGAAGAGGCCGATTATTCCTTTGTCTCCGGCACCTACAATCTGCATATCGACGTCAAGGCCAGCGAATGGACCGAGTACGTCAAGGCCAGCCTCGCGCAACTGTGGACGAAAACCGCCAAGGGCATGGCCTTCAACATGCTGAGTGTCGACAGCACCAACCGGCTGGACGGGCTTTCTTATGCCGACGGTGAAGAGTTCCTCGACTTCTCGGCCCGGGCCCTCACCGCCGATGTGACGCTGATCGACGACTATCCCCTGGATGAATGGACCATCCTGGCCAGAAGGCAGGCCGTCAACGGCCCGCCGGAGCCGACAAGCCGGGCCGCGAAGTGAACGGACTCCATGGGCGGTTGTTTCGGAAGTCGGTGAAAACGGGGGGGGGGAAATCGTATAATAACCATTCGGCCGTCATGAAAACCGAATCCAAAATGAAACCTGGG
>JAUXMA010000195.1 GCA_030623425.1 Rhodospirillaceae bacterium | reverse complement strand
GGATGCAGGTGGAGCGGTCCCGCCAGTCGACGATCCTGGAGAACGTCTCGGCACCGAGGACGAGCGCCGTCCTGGCCTGGCCCGTGCGGATGAAGGCGTCGGCGGTGGAAAGGGCGAAAAGAAAGCCGGTGCAGACGGCCTGGACATCGAAGGCGGCGCCACGGTTGACGTCGAGCAACGCCTGCACCTTGGTGGCGGTGGCCGGAAAGGTGTTGTCCGGCGTCGTCGTCGCCAGCACGATCAGGTCGAGCTCTTCGGCGCCGATGGCGGCGGATTCGAGCGCTTGGCGCGCTGCTTGGTAGGCGAGATCGGAGGTCAGCTCGCCGTCGGCGGCGATATGGCGTTGGCGGATTCCGGTGCGCGCGGTGATCCACTCGTCGCTGGTGTCGAGCTTGCGGGCGAGCTCATCGTTGGTGAGAACACGCTCGGGCAGATAAGACCCGCAGCCGATGATCCGGGAGCGCGGAGCCATCAGCCGGCGGCGGCCTGACGGCCGTTATGCAGTTCCGCGCTGAGATGCGCGAAATCTTTTTTGATGCCGTCGTTGACGCCGTCGGCGATCAGCTCCACCGCCACATGGATGGCGTTGGCGAAGCCTAGGGCGTCGGTGCCGCCGTGGCTTTTGACGCAGATGCCGTTGAGGCCCAGGAACATGGCGCCGTTGTAGAGGCGGGGGTCGAGGCGCCTGCGAAAGGCGTTGAGGGCGGGGCTGGCAAGCATCGCTCCGAGCCGCGCCAGGGGTGTACTCGTCAGCGCCTCTTTCAGGAAACCGCCGATAAGCTTGGCCGTGCCCTCGGTGGTTTTCAAGGCGATGTTGCCGGTGAAGCCGTCGGTGACGACGACGTCGACGGTGCCGGCGCCGATGTCGTCGCCTTCGACGAAACCGGAGAACTTGATGGGCAGGCCGGTGTCCTGAAGAATGAGGGAGGCCTCCTGGACGGCGACATTGCCCTTCAGGCCCTCGGCGCCGATGTTGAGGATGCCGACGGACGGCTTGTCAAGGCCAAAGACATGGCGCGCGAAGACCTCCCCCATGACCGCGAACTGCACCAGATTGTCGGCGTCGCACTCGACGTTGGCGCCCAAATCGAGCATCACCGATTGCCCGCGCTGCGTCGGAAAACAGGTGGCGATGGCCGGACGGTCGATTCCGGGCAGGGTCTTGAGCACGAACTTAGCCATGGCCATCAAGGCGCCGGTGTTGCCGGCGGAGACAATGCCCGCCGCCTGGCCGCTGGCGACGGCGTTGATGGCCAGACGCATGCTGGAGTTTTTTCCCGAACGCAAGGCCGTCCCCGGCTTTTGGTCGTTGGTGATCACATCGCTCGTGTGATGAATCAGCGCAACGGCCTTGACGCGCGGAAACCCCTCGACGATCGCCGTCAGAATGGCTTCGTCGCCGAAGAGAAGAAAATCCACGTCAGGGTGGCGGTCCAGGGTCTTATCGACCCCTTCCACAATCGCCAGCGGAGCGTTATCGCCGCCCATGGCGTCCAGGGAGAGCGTCAAGCGCATAGACAAAAGGTGATGGTCCTCTGTTAAGGCCCGTTCCGGAGTGAAGGTCAGGCGACGTCGCCCATATCCAAGACCTCGCGGTTGTTGTAGTGGCCACAGGAAAGGCAAATATGGTGCGGTCGCTTGAGTTCACCGCAATTAGGACATTCCTCGTACGCCGCCGTTTTGAGCGCGTCGTGGGAGCGCCGCATGTCGCGGCGCGACCGGGAAATCTTTTTCTTCGGGACAGCCATAATGAAACACCTTCCTTCGGAATCGCCCTCTTTCGCAAAACGGCTCGGGGAATGTCAGGGAACGGCAACTAAAATACACATCATTGCGGGATGGAGCAAACTGCTAAACTTACTTGATGGACGATTTTTTTTTCAGCTTGGCAAGAACCGCGAACGAGCCTTCGACGCCGGCGGCGGCGGCAGACTTGCCGCCGCTGGAATAGCCGGCGAAAGCGGCATCCTTGAGGCGCGGGAATTGATCCAATTCCAGCGCCAACTGCTCGGCGGCGGCCTCGCCCAGATCGATGGCGCCGGCCCCGAGGGGCTCGGGAAAATCCTCCTCTTCGGCCAGCGGCTCGATGTCGATCCCGGCGCTCGTTGCGGGCTCCGTCCGGTGCCCATAAAGCCGCTCGAAGGTAGCCTCGACCCGGGATTCGACGGGTTTGAGACTGACCACGCAGGACTGGGTGAGTTGGGCGGCGAGGTTGCACTTGGCGCTGACGCCGCCGCCGGCGGTGGGCGTCAGAAGGATGCGGGCCGTCAATGCCTCCAGGGACAACAAGCCGAACCGCTTGGCCAAGGCCTGCCTTTCCAAGGCATCGGCCTCGATATCGAAGGTTTCGCCCTCGTCTGGCAGGCTTTCCGCCAAGACGGGGCGGGAGAATTCGGGGGTGAGGGGTTTCTTCATGCCGTCTCCTCCGCCGCCGTGCTGGCCATCTTCTCTTCCGCCGTGCCGGCCGGCGCCGGACCGAAAGTGACCTGGCCCGCCAACAGCTGATCGAGGTCGGCGGCATCGAGGGCGGCCGCCTCCCGCCTGAGATACCGGGCAAGGCGCGCCACGTCCGTGGCTTCAGGGGTTGCGGCGCCGAACAGATTGCGCCTGAGGGCCTGGTCGAGGCCGCCGCCGGCCAAACCGTTCTCGTAGGCTTTGATGCGGCCATAAAGGGCCGCCGCCATGGCCTTGACGCGTTTGCCGACGCCTTGATCGCCGGTTCCCATTTCCCGCAAATTCTCGTCCATGTCGGTAAACATAAGATCGAACACGGCCTGGGCCAAATCCGCCGTCTGTTGGCGGTCCCGTTTGAGCCGGCGCAAAAGCAGGAAAGCGTGCAAGGCGATCATCTCGAAGCGGCCATCGACGGTATCGGGAACGCCGCAACCGAGATAAAATTCGGGCCGCCTCGCCTGTTCGACCAGGGCGGCATAGAGCGCTTGCGCGCGCTCATCGCGGCGGGGTTCGAGGACTCGACGCCAAAAGCTCACCGCCGCCACCCGCCGCCGCGCCTGGCCCATCCCGAGCCCCATCCGGAGATTGACAGATCAACCGTCGAAATGCGATCTTCCAAGGCAATCATGATTGTTCCCGCATTGTAAGGCGAGTCATACGTTTCGAGCAGACTTGACATTACTAAAAATGGGCAAGCGCTTTCTTTCAAGTCATTTATCTCCGGCGGTGGCCGCCTTGGCCATCATCCTCGCCGCCTGTTCGCCCCGCCTGGACACCCGCGGCAACCTTCCCGATCCGGATTTGCTTGCGGAAATCAAACCCGGCCAACACAACCGCGTGCAAGTGGCGCGGATTCTCGGCTCGCCGTCCAGCATCGCCATTTTCGGCCAGGAGACTTGGTTTTACGTCAGCAAGAGGACCGAAACCTTGGCATTTTTCGCGCCCGAGATCAGCGAACGCAAGGTGGTCATCCTCCGCTTCGATTCCAACGGCGTCGTCGCCGATATCAGCACCCTTGGCCGCGAGCACGGTCAGGTGATCCAGCCGGTTGAGCGGGAAACCCCCAGCGCCGGCAACGAGATCGGGTTCATCGACCAGATTCTCGGCAACATGTCCCGCTACAGGCATCGCCAGGTGGAAGACAATTCCGGCGGCGGATCCCCGTCGCCGTCGCCCTACTGAACCACCATCATCAACACCTTCGGACCGTAGGGAGAGCGAACCGGCCGCGAACCGGCGGGAGCGGCGCCTTCACGCCAAGATCGCCAACATCAGGATGGCGACGATGTTGATGATCTTGATCATCGGGTTGATGGCCGGACCGGCGGTATCCTTGTAGGGATCGCCGACGGTGTCGCCGGTGACCGCCGCCATGTGGGCGGCGGAGCCCTTGCCGCCATGCGCCCCTTCCTCGATCAGTTTCTTGGTGTTGTCCCAGGCACCGCCGCCGGAGGTCATCGAGATGGCGACGAAGATACCGGTGACGATGGTGCCGAGCAGCAGCGCGCCGACCGCGGTGAATGCCGCCGCCTGACCGGCGAAAAGGAAAATGATCCCGTACATCGCCAGCGGCGCCAGCACCGGCAAAAGCGAAGGCACGATCATTTCCTTGATCGCCGTCTTCGTCAGCATATCGACGCAATG
>JAUXMA010000172.1 GCA_030623425.1 Rhodospirillaceae bacterium | reverse complement strand
GCTTGCTCACGTCCCTGGTGAACGCCAGCGCCGCGAGCTTCAGGCCCTCCACGGTGGTAAGATAAGGGAAGATGGTGTCGGCGAGATCGCTAACGGTAAGGCCCTGTTTGATCGCCAGCGCCGCCGTCTGGATGCTGTCGCCGCCTTCCGGCGCCAGGATGTGCGCTCCGAGCAGCCGGCCGGTCCCGGCTTCCGCCACCAGTTTGATAAGTCCCCGCGTATCGCGGGCGGCAAGGGCGCGGGGAAGATGAGCGAGGGATAAGGTCGAGGTTCGCGTGTTCAGGCCCCGCCGGCGCGCCGCCGCTTCCGTCAAGCCGACGCACGCCGCCTGCGGATCGGTGAAGGTCACGGACGGCATCGCCGCCGCGTCGTAGCGGCGGCCATCGCCGTTGAGGGCGTTTTCGGCGGCGATCTTCGCCCCGTAGGCGGCCATGTAGACAAACATGTCCCGGCCGGTGACGTCGCCGGCGGCGTAAACGGCGGGATTGGTCGTGCGCAGCCACTCGTCGACCTTGATGCCGCCGCCGCCGGTGAGTTCAACACCGCCATCCGCCAAGCCCAATCCTTGCGTGTTCGGCCGGCGGCCGGCGGCGGCGAGAACCCTTTCGGCTTCGATCGTCTCGGAAACCCCATCGACGCCAATGGCAAGAACGACGCCGCCGCCGGTGTCGCGGATTCCCTGGTAATCGATGCCGTCGCGGACGCTGATCCCCTCGTCGCGGAAATAGCCGGTCAGGGCTTCGCCGATCTCCGGCTCGGCCTCCGGCAAAAGGCGGCTCCGGCAAAGGATGGTGACTTGCACCCCGGTTCGGGCGAACATCTGCGCCAGCTCGCAGCCGATAAAGCCGCCGCCGATCACCAGCATGGAGGCGGGAAGCCGGTCGAGTTCCAGGGCCGTCGTGCTGGTAAGGCAGGCGACGTCTTCGATGCCGGGAATCGGCGGCAACGCGGCGGAAGCTCCCGTTGCAACGATGATCTTGCCGGCGCGAAGCAAAGTCCCGTTCACCGCCACGCCGCCGCCGCTCAGCCGCGCCGCTCCTTGCCGGTAGGCGATGGTGTCGTAGGACGGCAGAATGTCGCGGTATTTGGCTTGGCGCAATCCCGCGACCAGTTCGTCCTTCTGAGCGATCAAGGCGCGCCAGTCCTCGAGGTCGGCCCGGCCGCGGATGCCGGCGAATCGCGACGCCGCCCGCGCCTGATGCAGGGTCTCCGTTGCCCGGATGAGCATCTTCGACGGCATGCAGCCGACGTTGACGCAAGTTCCGCCGATCGTCCCGCCGCCGATGAGCACGATTCGCGCGCCGAGTTCCGCCGCCCGGATGGCGGCCGAAAAACCCGCCGATCCGGCGCCGATCACCGCCAGGTCGAAAGTCTCGCCATTGTCCCCACCGAACGCCTCGAAGCGGCCGTGAGAGGCCTTGGTCATGAAGCTTCCCTTGAATCCGCGTTGGCATCCGCGGCCCGGCGCTCGGCGGCCGGCTGGCGCCGCATCCGGTAAATCGCCAAGCCGGTCAATGCCAGAAAGAACGCCAATGCCGGAAAGAGCAGGAAATAGTCGAGCCACCAGCCCATCCATGCCGACAGCCCTACGGCTGCAAACAAAATGACGAGCACGGGCGTGAAGCAGCAAACGGCGGCAATCACCGCGCCGATGATGCCGTTGCGAAGAAGTTTCCAGTCACTCATGGTCCTGGCCTTATTCCGCGGGGCGGGAGGGAAAGCCGGCATTCGCCTTGGCGGCGGCCGGCGCGGCCACTTCCATCTTCGAGTCATCGAAGGTGATCCAGGCAAAGGTTTGTGACGGGGTAGGCATGGTCGTCGATTCCCCTGGCTAGATGTGATTGCGGCAAGTATAAAACCTGTAGTAGCTACAGCTTCAAGGGATTTCTTTCCTCGACTCGGTGAGGATACTGAATGGCTGTTCCGCCGCCGTTGATGGCCATCGGGGCGTTATCCAGGCGCACCGGCTGCAAGATCGAGACCATCCGTTATTACGAGCGTATCGGCCTTCTGCCCGCGCCTGCCCGCAGCCGCGGCGGTCACCGCCACTATGGCGAGGGGGCATTGAAGCGCCTCGATTTCATCCTCCGGGCACGCGGACTCGGTTTCCCCTTGGATAGTGTCCGCGGTCTGCTCGATTTGGCGGACGGCGAGGGACGGAGCTGCGCCCAAGTTGAACGGATCGCTGTCCGCCATCTCAAGGACGTGCGGAACAAGCTCGCCGATATCCTGGTCATGGAAAAAGTGCTGGCTGAAATGGTCGCCGAATGCCGGGGCGGGACCATGCCGGACTGTCCGTTGATCGAGGCTTTGTTCAATGAGGATTAGACGGCCGGCGTGGTTGAGCGAATGACGTTTCGGACAATGAAACGCTTTCAAGTCCTTGATCCCGTATTCACCCCGTCGTCGATTGTTTGCCCACAAATCCAATTCGGAGCATAGTGGCGTCATGGCCGAACGCAAACCCGTGGAAGTCCTATTGGCGGATGGCGGAGATCACATTTCCGACCACCTGGAATTGCTCGCCGACATGAGTCTGGATTTCGCTTCTTCCCTCGACATCGAGGACACCCTTATGCGGGCTCTGACTCGCATCACCCGGCATCTGGGCGCCGCCGCCGGAGCGTTGTTCCTGCTCGACGACAGTGGCGATGTCCTTCGCTGTCATGCCTGCTGCGGGGCGGTGGAGATCAGCGGCTTCACCCTCAAAAGCAACGAAGGCATCGTCGGGCGATGCGTCCACAAAAACGTCGGCGAGATCGTCCGCGACGTCGCCAACGATCCCGATTTCCAGAAGTCCGTGGACAAGCGGACCGGCTTCACCACCCGTTCCATCCTGTGCGCGCCGATGAGCGTGAAGGACCAACGAATCGGCGCCATCGAACTGGTCAACAAGCTGGGAGGCGACGGCTTGTTCGCCCCTGCCGATTTGAACCTTCTTCAGGTGCTCAGTTCGTCGGCCGCACTGGCCATCCTCAACGCCCGCATGGCGGAGGCCCTGGTCGAGCAGGAACGGGTGCGCCGCGAACTGGAACTGGCCGCCGAAATCCAACGCAGCTTGTTGCCGGAACGGCGCGGGCAGAGTTTTCCGGTGCACGGTGTCAATTATCCGGCGCGCACGGTTTCCGGTGACTTCTATGATTTTTTCCCTGTCGAGGATGGCCGTATCTGTTTCAATCTCGGCGATGTTTCCGGCAAAGGCATGAACGCCGCCCTGCTCATGGCCAAGACGGCCAGCTTGTTCCGCTGTCTGGGCAAAACCATTCGCGAACCGGGCCGTCTTCTCGGCCGGATCAACAAAGAAGTCTGCGAGACCGCCACCCGGGGGATGTTCGTCACCATGGTCGGCGGCGTCTATGATCCGGCGACCGGCGCCGTCATCTTGGCCAACGCCGGCCATGAACCACCGCTTTTTCATGACCGCAATGGCGATTTCACGGCGTTGCCGGCGGAGGCGCCGCCACTGGGCATTTCCCCCCTGTTGGTGCAAGGCGAAGATTTCCCCGAGGAGGAACTGTGGCTTGACGGGGGAACGCTCTATGTTTTCACTGACGGGATGACCGAAGGATATATTGAAAACGGCGACATGCTGGGGGTTGACGGATTGAAGTCCTTGATCCGCAAAAACGCGGAATTGGCGGTGCCTGAGCGTCTAGACGCGGTTCTGTCGCATCTCAACCCGGAAAACGCGGCCCTTCGCGACGACCTGACCTTCCTTGCCATCGAGGACAAAAGAGGCGGCGAGTACGAGGTCGCAAGGCCGCTCAACGATGTTCCGGCAACCGTCGAAATCGGCGAGGAGGTTCTTTTCAAACTTATCTTTTCATCACGCGCCGACCGCCTGAAACTGGTCCGGAGCGCCGTTCAAAGAACCGCCGAGCTTTGCGGTTTCACGCCTTATCAGGCCCACGATGTCGTGATCGCCGTCGACGAGGCCTGCCAGAATATCATCCGTCACGCCTACGGCGGCAAGCCCGACGGAAAGATCGAGTTGAAAATCCTGCGTGGAAATGAAAAGATGATCCTCCTGTTGCGGGATTTCGCCGAAACCATCGACGTCGCCATGGTCAAGCCCCGCGAACTCGACGATTTGCGTCCGGGCGGCCTCGGCACTCACTTCATCCGCGAGATCATGGATGAAGTTGAATTTTTGCCGCCTCCCCCCGAAGGCGGCAATCTCCTGAAAATGGTGAAAAATATTACTTAAACGAGCCCATCGAAGGTCCACCATGAAGCACGAGATCAAGGAAGTAAACGGTATCATTGTCGTCACTATCGAAGGAGACGTGGACCTGCAGTCCTCGCGCGAGGCGCGAAAGGCGCTGCTTGACGGCGTCGGCAGAAAAATGCCTGTGCTCGTGGATCTGGCGGGTGTCGGTTACATCGATAGTTCCGGGGTCGCCTCACTGGTTGAATCGCTGCAAACCGCCCGTGAAAACGGCCAGGAATTCGCCCTCGTCGCGATCAGCGAGGGAACGCGAAGGGTGCTCAACCTGGCGCGCCTGGACAAGGTCTTCACCATCTTCGATTCCCTTCAGGACGGGCTCGAAAAGCTCGGCTGACGGTCCT
>JAUXMA010000182.1 GCA_030623425.1 Rhodospirillaceae bacterium | reverse complement strand
GGCCTTAGAAGCCCGATTCACCCGGTTTCAGTACCCCATCCCGAAACCTCGGCGATTCCATTTGATACGCCCGAAGGACTCAAAATCCCCCGCCACGCTCGCTTAGCCCTGTTTCCAGGTCGTCCCTTCGGGGCCGTCCTCAAGCACGATCCCCTGGGCCTTGAGTTGGTCCCTGATGCGGTCGGCTTCGGCGAAGTCCTTGGCCTTGCGGGCGGCGGCGCGGGCGGCGATCAATCCGTCGATTTCGGGATCGTCCAGCCCGCCTCCCGGAGTAGTGCGGAGGGCAGGGCCGCGGTGGAACCAGTCCTCGGGAGGCTGTTGCAGGAGGCCGAGCATTTTGCCGGCGGCAAGCAATCTGCCTTTTGCAAGCGGCAGGTCTTTTGAATTGTTGGCGGCGGCTTCGCCAAGATCGTGTCTCAGGTCCCAGAGGTTATTGATCGCCAGGGGCGTATTGAGGTCGTCCATGAGGGGCCCTAGAACTTGCGGCGGCAATTCGGCGCTCTCCGCTTCGATCTCGTCAGTCGTTTTCAACAAGGTGTAAAATCGGTTCAATTCCGTTTTCGCTTCCCTCAAGCCCGATTTGGTGAAGTCCTGCGGCTGGCGGTAGTGGGTCTTCAGCAAGGCCAGGCGGATGGCCTCGCCGGGGAACTCGTCCAACAGCTCGTGCACGGTATAGAAGTTGCCCAAGGACTTCGACATCTTCTCCCCTTCCACCCTCAGGTAGCCGTTGTGCACCCAATACCTGGCGAAGGTGCCGGGACCATGGGCGCAGGTGCTCTGGGCGATCTCGTTCTCGTGATGCGGAAAGATCAGGTCCTGGCCGCCGCCGTGGATGTCGAAAGAATCGCCGAGAAATTGCGAACTCATCGCCGAGCATTCCAGGTGCCAGCCCGGCCGGCCCCGCCCCCAGGGGCTGTCCCAGCCGGGCAGGTCGTCTTCCGAGGGCTTCCACAGGACAAAGTCCCCCGGATCCTTTTTATAAGGCGCCACCTCGACCCTGGCGCCGGCGATGAGTTGCTCGCGGTCGTGGCCCGACAGTCTGCCGTATTCGGGCATCGACGGGATGTGGAACAGCACATGGCCGTCGGCCTCGTAGGCAAAGCCCTTGTCGAGCAGGGCCTGGACCAATTCCTGCATCTCGGGAATGTGCTCGGTGGCCTTGGGCTCGGCGTCGGGTCCGATGTCGCCCAACGCCGCCATGTCGGCGTGGAAGGCCTTGGTCGTTCGCTCGGTGATCGATTGGATGGCCTCGCCCTTTTCCTTGGCGGCGGCGATGATCTTGTCGTCGACGTCGGTGATGTTGCGGACGTAGGTGACCTTCGGATAGAGGTGTTTCAGCAACCGGTAGAGAACGTCGAAGACGACGACCGGCCGGGCGTTGCCGATATGGGCGTAGTCGTAGACCGTCGGCCCGCAGACGTACATGCGGACGTGGCGCTTATCGAGCGGCTTGAATTCCTCCTTCTCGCGAGCCAGCGTGTTGTGCAGATGCAAGGTCATTTCAAAATTCGTTGGTCAGCGGATAGCGGCGGTCGCGGCCGAAAGCGCGGCTGGTGATCTTGACTCCCGGCGGCGCTTGGCGGCGTTTGTATTCGGCCCTGTCCAACAGGCGCCAGACCATCCGCACCCTGTCGGCGTCAAAGCCCCGGGCGGCGGCGTCTTCGAGCGGCATCTCTTCCTCGATCAGACATTTCAGAATGGCGTCGAGTTCGTCGTAGGGCGGCAGGCTGTCCTGGTCGGTCTGGCCGGGCCTCAGTTCCGCCGACGGCGGCTTGGTGATGACCCTCTCCGGCATGACCGGGCCGGCCGGTCCGAGGGCGCCCTTCGGGCTTTCTAAGTTGCGCCAGCGGGCCAAGGCGAAGACGGTGCTTTTGTAAACGTCCTTCAAGACCGAAAAACCGCCGCACATGTCGCCGTAAATGGTCGCGTAGCCCACCGACATTTCCGATTTGTTGCCGGTCGAAAGGACCATATAGCCCAGCTTGTTGGAAAGCGCCATCAGGGTCAGCCCGCGCGACCGGGACTGGATGTTTTCTTCCGTTACGTCGGGCGAATGGCCGGCGAAGGATTCACTCAGCATTTCGTTGAAGGCATTCATCGCCGGAACGATGGAAATGCTGTCCAGCCGGACGCCCAGCAGGCCGGCAGTCTCGGCGGCGTCTTCCAGGCTTTCCGGCGAGGTATATGGCGAAGGCATCATCACGCAATGGACCTTCGCCGCGCCCAGCGCATCCACCGCCACCGCCGCCGTGAGGGCGCTGTCGATACCGCCGGAAAGGCCGATCAGAACGCCGGCAAAGGCGTTCTTCCCGACGTAGTCGCCAAGCCCGGTGATCAACGCCCGGTAGATGGCCTCCAGCCCGGCCGCCGGCCGATCCACCGTTCCCGGCTCGCAAGCCCATCCGCCGCCGGCTTGGGCCCGCCAATGGCTCGGCACCGTCGCCGATTCCCAGGCCGCCGCCAGGACCAAGGTGTCGCCGTTGCAATCGATGACGAAGGTTCCGCCGTCGAAGACCAGTTCGTCCTGCCCGCCCACCAGGTTGACGTAAATGAGCGGCAGGCCGGATTCCGCCGTTCGCGCCCGCGCCCGGTCGCGGCGGACGGTGGGCTTGTCCAACTCGAATGGAGAACCGTTGAGGACAACCAAGATGTCGGCGCCGGCTTCCTTCAGGTGCGCCGTCACTTCCGGCTTCCACATATCCTCGCAAATCATCACCCCGAGACGGGCGCCGTCGAAGATCATCGGCTCGGGGCATGGGCCGGCGGTGAAAATGCGTTTTTCGTCGAAGACGCCGTAATTGGGCAGTTCATGCTTCAGGCCGACGGCGGCGATCCGCCCGCCGTCCAGCAAAAGCGATGCGTTATGGAGCGCCCCTTCGCTGCGCCAAGGCGAGCCCAGCAAGACGGCCGGACCGCCGTCGGCGGTCGCGGCGGCCAATTCCCGGACCCGATCCTCGATCAGATTCTGGAAATCCGACCTGAGCACCAAATCCTCGGGCGGGTAGCCGGACACCACGAGTTCGCCGCAGACGACCAGACGGGCGCCGGCGGCGGCGGCGCGGGCGGCGCCAATCAGGCCGATATTGCCGTCGACGTCGCCGACGGTGGGATTCAGTTGCGACAGGGCGATGGTTAAGGTCCTGCTCATGGAAGCGCGGGGCCGGCGGCGCGGCGGGACGAGACATACGGAAC
This sequence comes from Rhodospirillaceae bacterium, assembly GCA_030623425.1. Taxonomy (GTDB): domain Bacteria; phylum Pseudomonadota; class Alphaproteobacteria; order Rhodospirillales; family 2-02-FULL-58-16. The sequence goes on along the minus strand of JAUXMA010000182.1, from coordinate 1,187 downwards.
CTGGAACACTAGGGAGCGCCCCGGAAACTGTCAACAATGCCCGAACGGGCAACGACTTCCGAACTTTCCGCCCTTTTCTCTTCAGCGAAAGGCTGGCAAGCGAATGGCTTGCGGATAGGCCGCGAATAGGCGAAACTTCCCATCATTTACTTTTCCGCGAGCCATTCATCGGCGGGCATGGGGAATAGCCGTTTATCCTTAAGGAGAGGCATGAGCGATGGCCGACGAAACACCCGCCAGCAAAAGCGAGGACGTGGCGTTTTCCATACTTGAGCACTTTCTGGAAGTGCTGACGGCGGAAGCGGAACGATCGCCCGAACCCCTGTCCGTCGAGAGCATCCAAGCGCTGGCCCGGCGGTTCAAGGAAAATGACGGCAAGGAATCCCTGGCCCTGTTTCACAAGCACTTCGATGAATGCCTGCGCCAACATGAAAAGGATATCTGGGACGAAACCAGGAAACGCCCCTTTGACCGCTTGCTGGTCAAACGGTTTTCCCGCCTGTTCCCGACCGAGGGCGAAATGGACAGCGGGACCGCCATCATATCGCGCCGGGTTCTGCCTGGTTTCTTCCTCGCCATGGAGATGATGGCCGGAAAAGAACTCTTCGACCAATGCCAGAGCGCCTGCAAGGGCATCGTCAAAGCATTAAAGAAGAAAGTGGGCGCCGATTTCCACTGGCAAATTGTCTACGAGGATGAAAACGCCAGAGAATTGGTCAATGACTTGCTCAGCGTCATCTCCAGCCACTTCGCCGATTTCGAAAAGCGCGCCGAATGGCTGCGCGATCTGATCAACAGCCACCTCGCCCCGCCCGAGAATTACGCCTTCGAAGGCGAGCATGCTAAAAACTGGAGCCTCGACCGGGATGGGACCATGACGTTTTTGAGAGAACTGTTCGCACCGCTCGAAGAAATGCTGGCGGACACGGAGAGCCGCCGTCATATCGAGGAGCGGTATGGCCTCATGGCCTGCCAGACCATCGAGGAGTTGGTCGGCAATCTCAAGCGGGAGACCTGACATCGGCGCACCGGACAGGGATGGAATTGCGTTTGCCAAAGCAATATTATTAAGAGCCTATCCGAATAGCTGGAGGCGGTTGTGATGAGACCAAATCAGGCCTCCGCGGCGTTGCCGCTTCTTGCCGATACGCCGGCATCGCCGGCGAAGCGGCGCCTTGCGGCCTTCC
>JAUXMA010000261.1 GCA_030623425.1 Rhodospirillaceae bacterium | reverse complement strand
CTTCGCGTCAACGGCGCTTTCCACTTTCGACTGTTCGGTTCCGCGCTGGACGGCGCCGCCGATGTGGAAGGTCCGCATGGTCAATTGCGTCCCCGGCTCGCCGATGGACTGGGCGGCGATGACACCGACGGCCTCGCCGATATTGACCTTGGTGCCGCGCGCCAGATCGCGGCCGTAACAACTCGCGCAGACGCCACCAGGGGTTTCGCAGGTGAGGACCGAACGAATCTTCACCGCTTCGACGTCGGCTTCCCCGACCAAAACGATTTTATCCTCTTCGATGATTCCACCGCTTTTGACGAGAACCTTGCCGGTTTTGGGATCGCTCACGTCGGCGGCGGCGACGCGGCCGAGCACCTGCTCGGACAACGGGGAGATGACATCGCCACCTTCGACAACCGCGCGCACGGTCAATCCCTTTTTGGTCCGGCAATCTTCCTCGATGACGATGCAATCCTGGGCGACATCGACCAGGCGGCGGGTCAGGTAGCCCGAGTTGGCGGTTTTCAAGGCGGTGTCCGCCAGCCCCTTGCGGGCGCCATGAGTGGAGTTGAAATACTCCAGCACGCTGAGGCCCTCTTTAAAGTTGGATATGATGGGGGTCTCGATGATCTCGCCCGAAGGCTTGGCCATCAAACCACGCATTCCAGCCAGTTGCTTCATCTGGGCGGCCGAGCCGCGGGCACCGGAATGGGCCATCATGTAAATAGAATTGACCGGATGTCCGGGATCGGTATTGGAGATTTGCTTCATCATCTCATCGGCAACCTGGTCCGTGCAGTGAGACCAGGCGTCGACCACCTTGTTGTATTTCTCGCCCTGGGTGATCAGGCCATCCAGATACTGCTGCTCGTATTCCTTGACTTTGTCCTCGGTCTGTTTGACCAGGGACTCCTTGGTTCGGGGGACCACCAAGTCGTCCTTGCCAAACGAAATGCCGCCTTTACAAGCATATGTGAACCCCATGCCCATGAGACGATCGGCGAAAATGACCGTCTCTTTCTGCCCGCAATGACGATAGACCATATCGATGACGGAGGAGATTTCCTTCTTCGTCAGCAAGCGGTTGATCATGCTAAATGGCACGTTGGGATGCTTGGGCAGGATTTCCGAAAGCAACATGCGGCCAGGCGTCGTGTCGATTCTGACGGTGATCGGCTTGTTGTCCCCGTCAACGGTGTTGTAGCGCGATTGGATCTTGGTATGGAGAGTCACCGCGCCGGCATTCATGGCCTGCTGGATCTCGCCCACGTCGGTGAAAGCCATGCCTTCTCCCGGTTCGCCATCGCTTTCCATGGTCAGGTAATAGAGGCCGAGGATGATATCCTGGGACGGTACGATGATGGGTTTGCCATTGGACGGCGAGAGGATGTTGTTGGTGGACATCATCAGCACACGCGCTTCCAATTGGGCTTCCAGCGAAAGGGGAACATGCACCGCCATCTGGTCGCCGTCGAAGTCGGCGTTGAAGGCGGCGCAAACCAACGGGTGGAGCTGGATCGCTTTGCCCTCGATCAGCACCGGTTCAAAAGCCTGGATCCCCAGACGGTGGAGCGTCGGCGCCCGGTTGAGCAATACCGGGTGCTCGCGGATGACCTCTTCCAGGATATCCCAGACCTCGGGCCGCTCCTTTTCCAGCATCCGCTTGGCCGCCTTGATGGTCGTGGCAATGCCGTAAAGTTCGAGTTTGGAAAAGATAAATGGCTTGAACAATTCGAGCGCCATCTTTTTCGGTAGGCCACACTGGTGCAGCATCAACTCCGGACCGACGACAATCACCGAGCGGCCCGAATAATCGACGCGCTTGCCCAGCAGGTTCTGCCGGAATCGGCCCTGCTTGCCCTTGAGCATGTCGGACAGCGACTTCAATGGTCGCTTGTTGGCGCCGGTGATGGCCCGGCCGCGGCGGCCATTGTCGAAAAGGGCGTCCACGGATTCCTGCAACATCCGCTTTTCATTGCGGACGATAATTTCGGGCGCGCTCAGCTCGATCAACTTTTTTAGGCGATTGTTGCGGTTGATCACCCGGCGGTAGAGATCGTTGAGGTCCGAGGTGGCGAAACGGCCGCCGTCGAGAGGCACCAGGGGACGCAGTTCCGGCGGGATGACCGGGACAATCTCAAGGACCATCCATTCCGGACGAGTTCCGGACTCGATAAACGCCTCGACAAGTTTGAATCTTTTGACCAGTTTCTTGCGTTTGGCCTCGGATTTGGTCTCCTTGAGTTCGAGACGGAGGTTTGTCCGCTCTTCCTCAAGGTCAATGGCGCAGAGCATTTCCCTGACGGCCTCGGCCCCGATACCCACCGAGAAACCATCCTCGCCATATTCTTCAACCGCCTTCTGGTACTGATCCTCGTCCAACAGTTCATGCAGCTTCAAGGGAGTCAGTCCCGGCTCGATGACCACGTAGTTTTCGAAATAGAGAACCCGCTCAAGACTCTTGAGCGTCATGTCGACCAGCAGCCCGATGCGCGACGGCAATGATTTCAAGAACCAAATGTGGGCGACGGGAGAGGCCAACTCGACATGCCCCATGCGCTCACGCCGGACTTTTTGCAATGTCACCTCTACGCCGCATTTCTCACAAGTAATGCCTTTGTATTTCATGCGCTTGTACTTGCCGCACAGGCATTCGTAATCCTTCGTCGGACCGAAAATGCGGGCACAAAACAGGCCGTCCCGCTCCGGCTTGAATGTTCGATAGTTGATGGTTTCGGGTTTCTTGATCTCACCGAAGGACCAGGAACGGATTTGTTCCGGGCTGGCAATGGAAATATGAATCTGATCGAAACGCTGGGTTCCGCCGACTTGCCCGAAAACTTTCATCAACTCGTTCATCGGTTTCTCTCCATGGCAGCCGTTGAGCGCCCGGCCGCCTCAGTTAATTCAATTCGACATTGAGGCCAAGAGAGTGCAGTTCCTTGATCAAAACGTTGAAGGATTCGGGAATTCCCGCCTCGAAAGAATCATCGCCATGAACAATGGCCTCGTAAACTTTGGTGCGGCCGGAAACATCGTCCGACTTCACCGTCAGCATCTCTTGCATCGTATAGGAGGCGCCGTAAGCCTCCAGGGCCCAAACCTACATCTCACCAAAGCGATGACCGCCTAACTGGGCTTTGCCGCCGAGCGGCTGCTGGGTGACAAGGCTGTAAGGGCCGCTTGAGCGGGCATGAATTTTGTCATCCACGAGGTGATGCAACTTAAGCATGTAGATGTAGCCCACCGTCACCTTGCGGTCGAAGGTATCACCCGAACG
>JAUXMA010000135.1 GCA_030623425.1 Rhodospirillaceae bacterium | reverse complement strand
TGTGATCGTGTTTCCCGTCCCCTCGGGGGCCGCGGGGGCGCCCCCCGCATTTGGAATCGGGGGGACACCCCCCGGGGCGTCGGGAAGGCTTGCCGCTACTCCTTGCAGCCTCGCGGACGCCGGCGATTATATCCACGGCCGCTCCCGGAATGACGCCAATAGTTTGAATCCCCAACCCTATTCGTGCATTTCAAGAGGGTGAAGGCGGCTCTTGGCGGTTGGCTGTCCGGCCCGGTTACGATAGGCTGACGGATCTGAAAAGCGCCGATTTTAAGCTGCTTACCCGTGGTCGATCGCCACCAGCCCAGACAAGGCCTGTTACCGCCATGACCGCTTACGCCGCGCCACTCACGGACATGCGCTTCGTCATCAGCGAGCTGGCGGGACTTGCCGAGATCGCCGCCCTGCCCGGCCTCGGCGACACTTCTCCCGATCTCGTCGACGCTATCCTGGACGAGGCCGGGAAGTTCGGCGCCGAGGTGTTGGCGCCGCTCAACCGGCCCGGCGACATCGCCGGATGCAGTTTCGACGAAGGCCTGGTGCACACCCCGGAGGGGTTCAAGGAAGCTTACGGCCAATTCGTCGAGGGCGGATGGAATGGCCTCCCCTTCGCTCCTGAATACGGCGGCCATGGACTGCCCTGGCTGGTCTCGGCGGCGGTTTCCGAGATTTGGAGCGCCGCCAACATGGCGTTGGCGCTCTGTCCCTTGCTGACGCAAGGGGCGGCCGAGATGCTCATCGTCCACGGTTCCTCCGAACTTAAATCGCGTTACCTGCGCAAGCTGGTGTCGGGCGAATGGACGGGCACCATGAACCTGACCGAACCCCAGGCCGGCTCCGATTTGGGGCAAACGCGCTGCAAGGCGGTGCGAAAAGATGGCCGCTACCTGATCAGCGGGCAGAAAATCTTCATCACTTACGGCGATCACGATCTCACTGAGAACATCATTCATACGGTGTTGGCCCGCACCCCCGACGCGCCGCCAGGCATCAAGGGCTTGTCGTTGTTCGTCGTTCCCAAATTTTTGCTCAACGAAGACGGTTCCTTGGGCGAGCGCAACGACCTTCGCTGCCTTTCCATCGAACACAAGCTGGGCATCAACGCCAGTCCCACCTGTGTCATGTCCTACGGCGACGGCGGCGGCGCCGGCGGTTTTCTGATTGGCGAGGAAACGCGCGGCATCGAATACATGTTCACGATGATGAACAACGCCCGTCTCGCCGTCGGCCTGGAAGGCGTGGCCATCGCCGAGCGGGCCTATCAGCAGGCTCGGAATTACGCCCGCGCCAGGGTGCAGGGACGCCTTCTCGGCAGCGACGATCCGGCCCCCGTCGCCATCGTCAATCATCCGGACGTGCGCCGGATGCTGCTTTTCATGAAGGCCGGGACGGAAGCCGCCAGGGCGCTGGCCTACCATGTCGCCGCGTCTCTCGATCTGGCCAAGCGTCATCCGGACGAAGCCGTTCGCCGCGACCGCCGGAGTCAGGTCGACCTCCTGACTCCGGTCATCAAAGCCTGGTGCACGGATACCGCCATCGAAGTCGCCAACACCGGCATCCAGGTCCACGGCGGCATGGGCTATATAGAGGAAACCGGCGCCGCCCAGCACTTGCGCGATGCCCGCATCGCCGCCATCTACGAAGGCACCAACGGCATCCAGGCCCTGGATCTGGTTGGGCGCAAGGTGGCCCGCGACAAGGGCGCCGCCGCCACCGCCTTCATCGCCACCGTCGGCGCCCTGGGCCGGCAGTGCGGGAATGCCGGCGGCGACGAGCTGACGGTTATCGCCAGGCGTTTGCTAGCCGGCGTGGAGGCGCTTGACAAAGCCACCGATTGGCTCGTCGAAACCTACCCACGCGACCCCCGTGCCGTCGCCGCCGGCGCCGTTCATTACCTCCGTTTGTTCGGCATCGTCGCCGGCGGCTGGCTGATGGCCCGCGCCGCCTTGCGCGCCACGGCCAAGTTGGCCGACGGCGACGACCCCGAGTACCTGCGCGGGAAAGTGATCGCCGCCCGGTTTTTCGCCGACCAATACCTTTTGCAGGCGGAAATGCTCGCTGCTCTGTTCACCGAAGGACAGGCTTCCGTCCAAGCCGCAAGCGACAGGTACCTGTAGAGTTCAAGATTGGTCGGCGCCAGCCCATTCCCTCGCCGTCATTGTTCTCCGCATGGAATTACACAAAAACTCGGTGGCCTGGGGCTAACGGCAGGCGGAAAAATACTTTTGCTGAACATGAACAAAATACGTACAAAAGAAGGACAAATAAACAATAGTACCCAATGGTTTCAATTTTTTTCCATCGTTTTGCTTTTTTATCACTTATTTAATAAATAACTTAAGAAACTGATCATTCATCCTTGATTCTCTAGATTTTTTCCCACACTTTCGTGGGTGAGGAGGTAATTACCAATTTTCGCCATGAACGGTTTCAACAAATACGTTCTCAAGCAGCTGTTGGTGGGAATGATTTTCATCACCGTCGGGCTGACCTGCGTGATCTGGCTTACGCAATCCCTTCGTTATGTGGAAATGATCGTCAATCGCGGGCTGACGGCGGGAACCTTCATTTATTTTACAATCTTGCTGTTGCCAAAATTCCTGTCGATCATCCTGCCGATCGCGACATTCACGGTGGTTGTTTTCATTTACTCGAAGCTTATCACGGACCGCGAGTTGGTGATCATGAGGGGGGCGGGCCTGAGCCAAGCCGCCCTCGCCAAGCCGGCCCTGGTTCTCGCCATGCTGGTGGTGATGTTTGGATATCTGCTCAATTTATATCTTCTGCCGCAATCCTACCGGACGTTCCGGGAACTCCAATGGGATATCCGTTACAGTTTTTCGCATATCCTCTTGCAGGAAGGCACTTTCAACACCGTCTCGAAAGGCATTACCGTCTATGTGCGCGAACGCACCAAAGACGGGCAGCTTCTTGGTATTCTCGTCCATGACCAGCGCAATGAGAAAAAGCCTTTCACCCTTTTGGCCGAGCGCGGCGCGTTAGTGGAAAGCAAGGACGGCTCCCGTGTCGTTATGTTCAACGGCAATCGGCAAAGCGTCGATCCGAAAACCCATCAAATGTCCATTCTTTATTTTGACCGCAACATTTATGAGTTGGATTCTCCCAAAGCTGGTGGGGAAATCCGATACCGTAAAGCGCGGGAACGGACTCTCAAAGAACTTTTCAACCTGAAAATAGCCGACGTCAATCCCAATGATTACGGGAAATTTATTGTCGAGAGGCACAAACGTCTGATTTCTCCATTGTCTGCCCTTGGCTTTACCTTTGTGGGACTCGCCTGCCTCATCACGGGAAGTTTCCGCCGCCGCAACCAATCCCGCCGCGGCGTTCTTGCCGTCGCCATCATCGTTTGCCTGCAAGCTGCCGTGTTGGGACTCGAAAACGCCTGCGCCAAAAACCTGGATTTGATTCCTCTCATGTATGTGAACGCCATTCTGCCTATTTTCGGCGGATATCTATTCATGCTGCGAACCCCGAGACGGCGGCGAACCGTTCCGGCGCTCGCCATGGGGATATTTTCGCCAAACAGCTAGAAACAAACCGATAGGAAACTGTCAGTCGTGCGCCTCTCCACCACCATGTCGTTGTATATTGGCCGTAATTTTATTTTCAGTTTCATGGCCCTGTTCCTGATATTCATGATGCTGATTTTTCTGTTCGATATCGTTGAGCTGATGCGCCGCGCCGCATCCGAACCCAAGATCACCTTCACGATGGTGTTGGAGATGGCCCTTTTGAAGCTTCCTTACATGGGTCAGCAGACCTTCCCCTTCGCCGTTCTGTTTGGCGGCATGGTGACTTTCTGGCGTTTGACGCGAAACCAAGAACTGGTGATCACCCGGGCGGCCGGCATCTCGGCATGGCAGATCTTGTTGCCGGTGCTGGTCATAGCGTTTTTCTTGGGCGTGTTTAAGATTATGGTGTTCAATCCTCTCGCCTCGGCGACGCTTTCGCGTTTCGACCGTATGGAAGCAGTGTTGTTGAAGGGGCAAGCGAGCCTCCTTGCCATTTCGTCGACGGGGCTGTGGCTTCGCCAAGCCAATGAATCCGGCCAATCGGTGGTGCATTCACAAAAGGTCCTACAGCAAGAAAACGACGTTGAACTGCGTGATGTAGTGGTTTTTATTTACGAAGGCTCCGATCGTTTTTTGAAACGCATTGACGCCGAGTATGCTTTATTGGAGGACGGTTTCTGGCACATGCGCGAAGCTTGGGTCTACAATCCGGAACAACCGCCCAAATTCGAGAAAGAATTTTGGCTGGAAACGGATCTGACCTTGAACTCGATCCAGGACAGTTTTGCGCCGCCGGAGACGATGTCCTTCTGGAATCTTCCCGGCTTCATAAGCACCCTCGAGGCCGCCGGCTTCTCGGCCGTCAGGCACCGGCTCCATTGGCATACGCTTTTGGCGGCGCCGCTATTGATGTGTGCCATGATCCTTATCGCCGCCACCTTCACCCTCCGCCATACCCGACGCGGGGGAACCGTTTTTATCATCGCCGGCGGTGTATTGACCGGTTTCGTCTTGTACTTTTTTTCCGACGTCGTATTTGCCCTCGGCCTGTCCGACAGCATTCCCGTGACCCTGGCGGCCTGGACCCCCTCGGGTGTCGCTACATTGCTGGGATTGGCCATGCTTTTACATCTTGAAGATGGTTAGGCTGTTATGGGAAGACTTTTCCCCTCTGTTCTGGGTATCATTTGTCTTTTGGCCGCCGGACCAATATATCCGCGTGGAGCGCAAGCCGCTGAACTTCCCGAAGCCGACATCCCCATAGAGTTTTCGGCGGATAAGCTGAGTTACGACAGCGAGCTTGGCATCGTCACCGCCAGCGGCAACGTGGAAGCCATCCACGAAAACCGGGCTCTGCGGGCCGACACCATTACCTACAACCAAAAAACGGACCTCCTTACCGCGTCCGGCAACATTACCCTTTTGGAACCGAGCGGCGATGTGGTGTTTGCCGAATACATGGAATTATCCGGCAATATGAAGGACGGCATCATCGAGGATTTACGCTTGGTTTTCAGCGACTCGTCCCGCCTCGCCGCCGCCGGCGCCCGGCGTTCCGGTGGCGTTAAGCTTGATCTGCGCAAAGCCGTTTATTCCCCCTGCAACCTTTGTCCGGACGAGCCGGATCGGCCACCATTATGGCAAGTCAAGGCGGCCAAGGTGGTCCATGATAAAGACCGGCAAATAGTCGAATATTCGGATGCTTGGCTGGAAATCGCCGGCATTCCCGTCGCTTATACGCCTTACTTTTCCCATGCCGACCCGACCGTCAAACGCCAGAGCGGCTTTCTTGTCCCCGACATGGGCAATTCATCGGAATTAGGGTTCTTCGTCGGCGCCCCTTATTTTTTCAACCTCGCCCCCAACCAAGACGCCACGCTCACTCCGATGTTTACTGCCAAGGAAGGGCCGGTGTTGGCGGTCGAATACCGGCACTTGTTTTTCAATGGCAAACTGGAAGCGGCTGGCAGCTTGACCCAGGATTCGGATGACGATATGCGCGGCCATATTTTCAGCAAGGGGCGCTTCGACATCGACGATACATGGAGATGGGG
>JAUXMA010000311.1 GCA_030623425.1 Rhodospirillaceae bacterium | reverse complement strand
ATCCAGGCGTTTCTTGAGCCCTACCCGCGGCACCATGATGAACATGACAGAAGTGGCCATGCCCTGTTTCATGCGCCCGGTCTTGGTGAAGGCCCCGCCCTTGGCGCGGCGTCCCGTTCGTCCCGACTTGTTGATGCGGACCCCGTCCACCACCAGCAGCAACAGAAGCGAGCCGGACAGGGCCAGCAACCGGCCGCGAATGGCCTCACCCTCCAACCGATGGCCGGTGGCGGCGGACGGTTTTCCGGGTCCGCCAGCCGCCGGCCGGCCGTTACTTGAAAATCACCACGCTGATGGCGCCGCCCAGGTCGCCGAGCTTGGCGCCTTCCTTCTTGCCGCCGGTGATGTCCTTCTCGCCCTTCGGCTCGCCGTGGCAGGCCAGGCACGACTCCTTGTAGTACTCGGGCAGGATCAGGCGAAAGGCCGGCTTGCCCTTGAAGGTCGTCATTTCGCTGACGTGCTGGCCCTTCGGGTGCCCCGCCGCCTTGAACTTGCTCTCGATGACGTTGTCTTCCCACTTGTCGGGACTGTTGGCCTGGTTGCGCACGTAGTTCTTGGGCGCCGTCAGCCTGAGGGCGGCGGCGGCGGGGTTGAATTTCTGGGTCACCAGGCGGCCGTAGACGGCCGGTATGAAACCCTTAAAGCCCTTCCCCTTCTCGTTGATCAGGCCCTGGGCCTCGTTCATCACGTCGGTGATCGCCTGCAGCTCGGCCTTGATCAGCTTGCCATGCGGCGACGCCGGGTCGATGGCGTCGAGGTCGCCGCCGGCCGCCTTCTTGTAGTTCTCCTTGGCTTTCGCCACCACGGCCACGGCCGACAGACCCTTGTCGCCGATGCAGGGGTTGTTGATGTGCTTCTGGTTCTTCGAAATCACCGCCCGCGAGGCGCGCAAGAGGCTCGCCAGGCTGAGGGCGACCTCCTCGTCGGTTTGAGCCCAGGCCGCCGTCCCGCCTCCCGCGAGGACGCCGACCATGAAGGTGATGGCGGCCAACGCCGCCGGCAGCTTGGACGCGACGCGATAAATTGATTCTTTTCTTGTCATGCCGATCTCCTGGTCCTTTGGCAAAATCGTCGCCTTCCACGGCCGAACGACATGGCCCGACCGTCGGAAAGGACAGCTAACGCAAGAAACTTCCGCTGAGTGGATGGTGTCCCCCCTATTTCAGACGAGTCTGAAGGATTCGGATCGCTAGTGTCAAGTTTGCAGATTATCCACCGGTTCGCCATCGGCGCCGAAGCAGGCGGCAAGCAGCGGGCCGCCGAAACCGGGATGGTCGGCGGCGAAACCGCGCACGACGCGCCTGTAGTCCATATAAGGGGCGGCCATGTCTCCGAAGTCCTGGTCGCCCCACCAGAAGGCGTCTCCCTGTTCGGCGAGGGGCCGGGAGACGGCGATGCCGGCATGGACGAAAAGCAGCGTTCCGTCTTCGGTCCGGGCGGCGTGGCGTAGCGAACTCATCAGGCTATTGTGTCCGTCCGCGGCGCGCATGGCGTCGCGCAACCCGGCGGTCCATTGCGACAGTTCGACGACGCCCCTCTCGGCGGCGGCCAGGCCTTCCTCGCCGGTGCCGTCGTAGGCATCGGGGACGAAGGCGGCGAAGCAGGCCTCGATCCACTTTCTTTCTGTCCCTGTCCGGCCTTCGGCCGTCCCCGCCTCTTGCGGACCAGCTCGGCGTCGTCGTATTCGTCCAGGTCCCGCATCTTGATGATGACCGGGGCGAACCAGGGAAGGCCGCGCCTTTGGTTTCGATGGACGTTGTTGCTTGCTCTTGGGCGCCGGACCGCCGCCCAGGGAGTTCCCGAGCTTGCGCCAGTGGCGCTCCTTGAAGCGGTCGAGGCCGACCACGGCCGCCGCCGCCCGGGCGTAGACGTAGCAATCCAGAGCCTCGTTGCGCTCCCTGAGCTTTCGCCACTCGCGCACGGTATAGCCGCGCCGGTTCCTGGTCGTCACCAATTGCTCGGAGCAAAGCTGCTTGCAGTACTCGGCGTCGACCTTGGGCAGGTGGACATAGCCGGCGGGGTGCGACTCTCCCGCGGCGATCTCCTCGTCGGCCGGACGGTCCTTGCGGAGATTGTTGAACAGCTCCAGCTTGGCGATGCCGCCGGCCACGGGTCGCACCTTGACCCCACGCCTGAGCCGCTGAAGGGGTCGAGCACGGTGTCCCGGCTTTTGGACGAATTGCGCACCGCCCGCTCACCCTCAAGATGATCTGGCGACTGCACAAGGGGCTTGGCATTCCCGCCGAGTCGCTAATCAAGACAGGTGAGGACCAAGCCGCCTGATGAACGGCTCCGCGAATTGCCGAAAACAATGAAGTCCACAACCTGATTGTCAACAGGCCATAGTGTTCCTTCTCGTCTATAAGGTATCCCTACGATCGTTTTTCCCGTTTCCTCGGCAGGTTTGCGGGGAACCGTGGCGCCAGTGGCGCCGCGTAAGTCCCCGAAAGGGCGCGCCGTCGATGCGGGCGCCCTGGGGGCACGGGGGTGTCCCCCCGATTTTAAATGCGGGGGGCGCCCCCGCGGCCCCGGAGGGGACGGGAAAAGCGACCCGAAGGGCGGCGTTGCGAGGCTTCCGGACGTCGTCGTAGGGATACAATTTAGATGATACAGGCCACTAGTTTCCTGGGCGTCGAGAAGTCGCTCGGCGGCCGCCGTTGGTTGAGCAAGGCGGCTGACGAACGAACGGCGGCGGCATTGGCGCAACGAGCCGGAGTGCCCGAAATCGTCGGCCGGGT
>JAUXMA010000087.1 GCA_030623425.1 Rhodospirillaceae bacterium | reverse complement strand
CGCCACCCAGACGCCGATGCCGAATTCCCTCAACCCGGCCAGCACCGAAAGCCCGGTTTCGATGCCCTCCGCAACCGCCATAACGCCAACGAGGCGGGAGCGGCTTTCACCGGTTGCAATCCGATCATGAAACCCACATGATCGAAGCTGGAACGGGATTCTCGGGAACAATGCTGGCAAAGAAAAATTGGCGTCGGCGTTTGATTCTGCCGGCGGCGGTCGTCGCCGGCCTCGCCGGGCCGGCGTTCGCCGCGTCCGAGCCGGGTCAAGACGCCCCATCCGACGCGGGTCTCGGCGCGACAATCAAGAAATTGCTGCCTTTCGGCAAGAATGGCCACCTGGACGCGGTTCGAAAGGCTCTCGACCGCGGAGATACCGACGCCGCGCTCGATGACTTGCGGCCCCTTGCCGAAAAGGGCGACACCAAGGCCCAGATCCTGCTCGGCGACCTTTTCTTCAAGGGACAGGGCGTGCCGCATAACTACTCCATGGCGTGGCAATGGTACAAGCGCGCCGCTCTCGCCGGTAACGCCCAAGCCCAGTTCAAGCTCGGCAACATGTACCGGAAGGGCTTGGGCGTGCCCTACTACCTGTCGAAGGCCGTCGAATGGTACGTCCTCGCCGCCGAACAGGACCACGTGGAGGCCCAATACATGCTTGGCCTGATCCATTCCGGCCGGTTTGGCGGCGCCTTCGTCAACCGCGGGAAAGCGGAAACATGGCTCGGCATGGCCGCCGAACAGGGAAGTCAAGAAGCCGCGCTCGCTCTCGAGGGGATGTACGCCGGAGGCTTTTTGCCGCGTCGCCGCGGCAATCAGGACGTTGACACGACGCAAGGCGAACCCGATGGCGAGGCGGCGCGCATCCGTCGCGCCATTGTCGAAGCGCTGGATACCATCGCCGCCCGCTTGGGCGACATGACAATGCGCGACCGGGTACGCGTCGGCAAGAATACCGACGGTTCGTTCTCGGTCATCATTCCCCCTCTCGGTTTCCGTCAAGCCGACGGCGCCAGAATTTTCGTCGAGTCCACAAAGATCAACGTCAAACCAGAAGGAGACGGGCCGAAAGAAGACAAGCAGGCGTATCGGGTGGCGGTAACCCTGCCGGCCCGGATCCGCATCAAATTTACCGGCGACGGCCCCATGTACACCGTCACCTACACCCAGAAACGGTTCACCGGCCTTTGGCTTTCCGCCCTCCAAGCGTTCGTCGAGGCCGATATCAAAGTGAAGGATCTGGTGATGAGCGATCCCGGCCAATCGCTGAGCCTCGGTGTCAACAGGATCGACAACCACATCGACTTGAAAGAGGGCCCTCCCGGCGTCTGGAGCGGTCCCTCCTCCCTGCAAGCGGCCGGCATCTTCCTCGATACGGCCAACGGCAAAAAAGCCATCGGCCTGGAGTCGGTGGTCCTCAACAGCGACATCAGCGGCCTCAAGTTCGGTGATTCAGATCCGTCGGCAAAAAAGCCGGCGCCGGGAACCGGTCCTCTGATCCGCTTGGCCTCGCCGCCGAAGCCGGCCGGCGAGGCGGCGGCCGCCAAACAACCGGACAAGTCCGCGCCCGGCGGATCGATGGACCTGACCCTGACCAATTTCACCGCCTACGGCGACGACGGCCAGCCCATCGCCTCGCTCGGCAAAATGTCCTTCGGCGTCAAGGCCAACATAGACAAGCCGCACGCTTCCTTCGCCGTCACCTACGCTCACAGCGCCTTGGAATCCGAGGCCATCGAGGAGCTGAAAACGTTCCTTCCCCACGACGCTTCTTTCGGCCTGAGCTTCGAGCGCATCCCCATCGAGGCGGCGGCCGCTGCGTTTTTCGCCTTCTTTGTGCAGGCGGGACCCGGCGCTGAAACCGCTCCCCAGGGGTTGGCAAAAAAGCCATCCGCCGTCAACACGCCCGATCTCCTCGCCGGCATCCGCCAATCCCTTCACCAAGCGAAGACTCAGGTGCACGCCAAGGCGGAGTTGAAAGCGGCGAAAGCCGGCCTTAAACTGGACGGCGGCCTCGACGCCGACGCCGAGGCGCTTTACGGCATCTCCGGCGGATTCGATATCGTCATTAACGGGCTCGACGAAATCAAGGAATGGGTCTCGAGCGACCCCCGTCGCCTCCCGCAGGCGGCAATGATCGCCTCGATCTCGGACATCGCCGTCAGCGCAACCACCGCCGAAGGCGAGCGCATCGCCAAGTACCGCATCGACATGACCCGCGACGGCAAGGTGTTGATCAATGGCCAGGACATGGCGGTGGTTGCCAGTTTATTGAAGCCGCTTGCCGGCCCCGAAAAGCTTCCCGCCGGCGAACGAAAGAGAGCGGCAAGCGGCGGCGACAAACCTGCCGCCGGCGAACAAAAGAAAGCGGCAAGCGCCGGCGCGCCATTCGAAATCGCTTTGGCGGTTGATTTCGAGGGCATGCAACCGGCCTTGAAAGATCCCCTTGATCCGGCCCTTGAACAACTCGTCGAGCGCTTTGTCGCCGCCGTCAAGGCCAAGGACCTGGCGCGGTTTAAAGACCTGCTGCACCCGGATTCCCTCACCTGCGTCACCGAAGACAACAGCAAAACGTTCGACGCCTATTTGTCGGAAACACAGTTCGCAACGGAGATGACCGGCGGATATCGGGTCGTCTTGAGAAATTTCGCCGCGCCGCTTCCCCTGCCGGGGCTCCTTTCTTTTCCCGTCAGGCCGACTCACAGCGTCACAATCGATTTCGAGGATCCGCCGCGCCAGCCCGGCGCAACGGTGATCCGCCTCGGTCCCACCGTCATCCGCGACGTGATCAACGATGATGGCAAGTGGTTTTTGGTCATCGGCTGTCCCACCCAGGAGGGATTCGAAACCATGCTCTCTCATATCCGTTAATGAGATTTCGGACAGAGTTTCCCGCTCACCGTTATGCCGGCAAGGATCCAACCATTTTTGCTACCAGTCTCGTAAGCCGGAGGGTAAGGTTCCCTTGGATGCCGTCATGATTTGTCCACCCGCTCGCTCCACTCCAATTCCGCCGGCGGGTTTTGCGCGTTTGGCGAGGATTTACATGATAAAAAATTTTTTGTTCATCCCGTTTGCGGCTCTGCTTCTGGTCGGCTGCGGATCCTTCGCCGACCTCGACGACATCAGAAACGCCATCGACCAAGGCGGCAATGGCCACGCCATCAAGGCACTGACCGCCTTTGCCGAGGGCGGCGACGCCGATGCCCAGACTCTGCTTGCCTCGCTCTATCTGCAAGGCCGGGGCTTGGAAAGGGACCGCCAGCGGGCCTGGGCGTGGTACCAACGCGCCGCCGATGCCGGAAACGCCGAGGCTCAGTTCGCGGTCGGCTCCATGTACGCCGAATTCTTCACCCTGGAATCGCACGTCGACCAAGCCATTAAGTGGTACGGGCGCGCCGCCGAACAAGATCACCTCGGGGCGAAAACGGCGCTGGGGTTGCTCTACCGGGACATCCGCTCGGACAGGGCCGAGGCCAGGAAGTGGCTTTCCAAGGCGGCGGCGCGGGGAAGCGAAAAGGCCCGCTCCGCCCTCGAGGAGATGAGGGCGGCGGAGAGGATGGAGAAAAAGCGCGCCACCGAGGGGAGGGCGAGAAAACTGGCGCCGGCGGCGGGCGCCAAACGCCAGGCCGAGGAGGCCCGCAAGGCGGCGGCGGAAAAGGCCTTTGGCGGCAAGCTGAGCAAGGCGCGGCAGGGCGACGCCGAGGCCCAGTATCGGGTCGCCATCGCTTACGCTTTCGGCAGGGGGGCCCAGAGGGATTTCGCCAAGGCGTTGAAGTGGTATCGCAAGGCCGCCGAACAGGGCCACAAAAGCGCTCAATACAATTTAGGCTTCGCGTATTATCACGGCAAGGACATCAAGAAAGATTACGCCGAAGCGGCGAAATGGTACCGCAAGGCCGCCGAACAGGGCTATACGGGGGCGCAGTACAAGCTTGGCTTCTTGCACCGGTCCGGAGAAGGCGTGTCCAAGGACTTCTCGGCAAGCGCCCGCTGGTTTCGGAGGGCCTCGGAGCAGGGCCATCATTACTCCCAGGAGATGCTTGCCCAGCATTACCGGGACGGTGAGGGCGTCCCCCAGGACAACGTCCAGGCCTTGAAGTGGCTCGAACTCGCCATCGCCAAGGCCAAGCCCAGCCCGATGCGGACGTCCTGGGAAAAAGAGCGGGAAATCCTGACCGCCCGCATGGTCCCCGAGGAGATCGCCGAGGCCAAGCGCCTGGCTTCCGAATGGAAACCCAAAGAGGAAAAGGCAACGACATCGGAGACCGGCAAGGACAAGTCGGGAACCTACGCCGCCTACGCCAATCGCCGGGAAAACACGACTAAGGAAATGCTGCCGTTGGCCAAGCAAGGCGATGCCCTGGCCCAGTACCGGATGGGGCGGCTTCACGAGTACCGCGGCCGCCAAACCAAGGATTATTCCGAGGCGGTGAAATGGTACAGGCTGGCGGCCGGCCAGGGACACGCCGGCGCCGGCAACGGCCTCGCCACGATGTGTTTCGAGGGCAAGGTCGAATGCCAAGCGGCCGAGAAGATCCAGTGGTTTCGCACCGCCGCCCAGGCCTCCCCGTCCAAGTTCGAAAACGCCAGCGCGGGGCACCTGCTGGGCCAATTTTACCAACAAGGAACCGGCGTCGGGAAGGATCCCGTCGAGGCTTACGTCTGGTACACCCGCGCCATCGCCGGGGACCACCCCGACGCCTGGCGTTACCGCGAGGACCTGAAGAAAGAGGGGATGACCGCCGATCAGGTGGCGGCGGCGGAAAAGCGGGCCGGGGCGGGTCTTTCGGCCGCCGGGCGCAAGATGGTCGAGGCCGTCGCCGCCATGAACAGCGGCGATACCGACCGGGGCTTGGCGAGTTTCCGCGCCGCCGCCGAAATGGGATACGCACCGGCCCAGCACGCCTTGGCGTCCCTTTTCCAATTCGGCGGCTTCCATCGCTTCGGCGACGCCGTCGAAAAAGACGCGGCCAAGGCGGCGAAGTGGTACCGCGAAGCGGCCTTGCGGGGCGACCTGATGGCGGCCAACAACTACGCCCTTGCCCTCAGGGAAGGCAAGGGCGTCGAGAAGGACGAACGCCAGGCGTTTCGCTTTTTCCGTTACGCCGCCGAGGCCGGCTTCCCATCGTCGCAGTGGCATCTCGCCGAAAGCTATGGGCAAGGCCTGGGGGCGCCCAAGGATCCGGTCGTCGCCTACATGTGGTACACCATTGCCGCGCGCGACCGCCTGTACCGCGAAGACGCCGACAGGAAGCGGAAAAAAATCGCCGGCGAAATGACCCCGGAGCAAATCACCCTGGCCGAGAAAATGGCCGAGGGATGGTTGCCGCTGGACCAGGCGGCGCCGAAAGCCGCCTCCTGACGGCGGCTTCCCACCGACAGTGGCCGACACCGAATACGTAGGGCGACGGGATAGAATCGCCGCCGAAAAGGGCGCCGCCGAAACCCCCGCCATCTCCTGACGGCGAACGGAGATGGCCGAGTCTTAAAGCATGTCTAAGTTGATAAGAATCGGCCACCGGGCCGCATCGTTACGGCCATTTCAGCGCTCAACCCGCGTCAACCCGCCGGGGTGTACTAAGTGCCGAGGCCAGTTGCCGCCGCCGGCTGGGCCGTTTCGACCACACCGGCGCCGCTGGCCAGGCAATAGACACCCCGCTGCTTTTTCAGGGGCTTGAACTTGTCGGACACGCCCAGCACCGTTTCGGCGCCGCCCAGGAAAAGGATGCCGTCATTGGGCATCAACTGGCTGAGCTGGGCGAGAATCCGCCTCTTGGTCTGCTGATCGAAGTAGATCAGCACATTGCGGCAGAACACGACGTCGAATTCGCCAAGATGCATAAGGTCGTCGAGCAAGTTGAATTCCTTGTATTGGACCATGGCGCGGAGTGCCGCATTGATTTGCCATATACTGTCCCTTTTTTCGAAATACTTCATCAGATAATGAATGGGCAGGCCGCGTTGAACCTCGAACTGGGAATAGAGCCCCGTTTTGGCTTTCTCAAGCATCTCGGCGGAAATATCGGTGCCGAGGATTTCGATGCGCCAGCCAAGCAGTTTGGCGGCCTCTTCCTTGAGGATGATGGCCAGGGAATAGGGCTCCTGGCCGCTGGAAGCGGCTGTGCACCAGATGCGCAGGGATTTCTTATTCGCCCGGCTTTTCAAAAACTCGGGTAAAATCCGTTGGCGAAAAAGCTCGAATGGCTTGATGTCCCGGAAAAAGAAGGATTCGTTGGTGGTCATCGCTTCGGTGACTTCGCGAAGGAGGCTTTCCTTCTGGAAAGCGCGAATAGTCTCCACCAGTTCCTCGATGCCCTTTAAGCCGCGTTTGCGAGCCAAATGCATCAACCTGCTCTCCAGCAAGTAGGCTTTGTCCTTGGTCAGGACCAGCCCGGACCGATCCCTGACAAGTTTGCAGATGAAATCGAAATCCCCTTGCTTCATTTAGGCGGCCTCGCCGGCGGACTTCATGACATAAGAGGCGATCCGGTCCAGGGGCAGAACAGCGCTGCAGATGCCCGTCGTCGCCACGGCGCCGGGCATACCCCAAACGATGCTGGTCTTCTCGTCCTGAGCGATGACGGTGCCGCCATTTCGGACGATCGTTTGCGCGCCCTTTTTCCCGTCCGTCCCCATGCCGGTGAGAACCACGACGAGTGCCCGG
>JAUXMA010000039.1 GCA_030623425.1 Rhodospirillaceae bacterium | reverse complement strand
GGTTCCCCTCAAGCCTACCGAGGGGACGGGAAAAGTGATCGTAGGGGTACAATTTAGGTGATACAGGCCACTAGCGTTGCAGCTCGGCGAATCGCCGCCAACCCTCGGGAGTATGGGCCTCCAGCGGCCGGAATCTCGCCTTGTAGGCCATTTTCGAGCTGCCGGCGACCCAGTACCCCAAATAAACATGGGCAAGACCCTCGGTCTTTGCCTGTTCCAGCAGTGACAGGATCATGTAACTGCCGAGGCTGCGCCGGCTCAATGCCGGATCGAAGAAACTGTAGACGGCTGACAGGCCGCTGACGATGCGGTCGGCGAGACAGGCTCCGATCAGGCGGCCGCCAAGCTCGCGGAATTCCACGATGAAGGTGTCCAGGGGCGTGTCCTCGACCAACTCCCGATAGTCGTGAAAGTCCATCCTCGCCATCTCGCCGTTGCCGTGGCGGGAATTCAAGTAGGCGGCGAAAAGGGCGAACTGTTCGTTGGTGGCGGTGGCGGTGGCCGTCTCGGCCTTGACGCCATCGTTGCGTTTCCAGACCCGGCGCAACGAGGGCGACATGACGAATTCGCCGACCACGATCCTGACGGCGACGCAATCCGAACAGTCGGGGCAGGCCGGCGTGTAGGCTATTCGGTGCGAGCGTCTGTAGCCGGCCAGCGACAAGGCGTCGTGCAAGGCGGCGGCGGCGCGTCCCACCAGCTCCGTCATCACCCGCCGTTCGATCCGCCCCGCAAGGTAAGGGCAGGGCAGAGGCGGGGTGGCGAAAAAAAACTGCGTACCGAGACTCGGTTTGTGTTTCATTTTCGTTGCCGGTCAAGAGCTGTTCCGCCGTCCGCCGCCGGCGACGGAAGCGGGCCTACTGGCCATCCGGGGCTTGGCCGGCGGGCATGTTTCCGGCCGCTTCCGGCCGGCTCGCCACCTGTTGCGGCGCAACTTGGCGTTCCGTCTTTTGCCGGGGCGGTTGCACACCTGTCCCGCGCAACAGGACGATGGACAAGCGGCGGTTCGTGGGATTGGTGGGGTCGTCCGAAAGGAGGGGATCGTTGGCCGCCAGGCCGATCACCTTGGCAAAGCGCTCCTCGGGGATGCCCAACTCTTGCATGGCGCGGCGGCTGGCGTTGGCGCGGTCCGCCGACAGCTCCCAATTTCCGTAGTCGTCGCCGGCGGCGAATTTGATCGCGTCGGTGTGGCCGGAAATGGAGATTTTCTGGGGCATCGTCTTGATCGCCAGGACGACCAGTTCGATAATTTTGCGGGTGTGCCGGTACATTTTGGCGCCGCCGCTCGGGAACATGGCGAGGCCTTCCTGATCGGAGATCTGGATGCGCAGGCCCTCGGGAGTGTTGTCGATGAGTAGGCTCTTGGCGAGTTCCTGGAGGGAAGGAATATCTCGAATCGCAATGCGCAAGGATTCCTCGGCCGCCTTGAACTGCTCTTCCTCCTTCTCTCTCATGATCTCCTCGGCCTCTTTTTCGTCGGGAGAGCCTTCACCTTCATCGTCCTCGCTGCCCTCGCCGGCCTTTGGCGGCGGCATATCCAAGGTGACGGTGGTGCGGGCGGCGACCACGTCCATGGTTCCTATTACGCCGATAGTCTTGCCGCCCAGGACGCTGCCGCTGCCGCTCGTGCTTTCCGCGACGCTGATGGGGGCGAAATAGTTGGAAATGCCCTCCAGTTGCTCCTGGCTCACCGAGTTGAGCAGCCACAGGAGCAGGAAGAAGGCCATCATCGCCGTCACGAAGTCGGCATAGGCGATTTTCCAGGCGCCGCCGTGGGCGGCATGGCCGCCTTTCTTGACTTTCTTGACGATGATGGGCTGCTTTTGCTCTTGCTGATCGGCCATCGCGGTTTCCTACTCGAGGCTTCCGACCATCTCTTCGACTTCTAAAAATGTTGGCCGGACATGGCCCTCCAGGGTCTTGCGGGCGAATTCGATGGACACCTGCGGCGCATAGCCTTGCATGTGGGCGATGATCCCAGCCTTGATGCAGCCCATGTAATGGCTGTCGGAGGCGTTGGCCGCCTCCACCGCTTTGCCGAAGGGGGAAAATTAGCCGTAGGATATCAGGATTCCGGCAAACGTACCGACCAGGGCGCCGCCGATCAGGTGGCCCAGAACCTCCGGCGGTTCGGTGATCGAGCCCATGGTATGGATGACGCCCAAGACGGCGGCGACGATTCCCAGCGCCGGAAAGGCGTCGGCCATGGTCAGAATGGCGCCGGAAACGGCGGTTTGTTCATTATGGTGGGTGTCCAGTTCAATCTCCATGATGTTTTCCACCTCATGGGAATTGCTGGTCCCCAGCGTTAGCATGCGCAGGTAATCGCAGAGAAACTCGACGACGTGGTGGTCGCTGAGGAAAATGGGAAACTTTTGAAAGATCGAGCTTTCTTCGGGCTTCTCGACATGGCTCTCCAAGGCCAGGTCGCCCTTGGTCTTGGCCAGCTTGAAAAGCGTATAAAGCACGCCAAGGAGCTCCAGGTAGGCCTTTTTGTCGTATTTGGCCCCCTTGATCACCGTGCCGAATGACTTGGCGGCCGCGCCGACAACCTGCGAGGGATTGGTGATCAGGAAGGAGCCGATGCCGGCCCCGAAGATGATCAGGAATTCGAACGGCTGCCACAAAACGGCCAAGTGGCCGCCGGGTAGCGCGTAGCCGCCGAGGACGGCACCGATGACAACGACCATGCCGATGATTGCTAACATTCAAGAGACCTTATAAGCCTTTTGTTTGCATACCGTGTGCCCCGTATCGCCTAGGCTGTGTTTACACATGTATGTTCTATAATCCCCGCGGGAGAACGTAAATCCCTCTCCGGTAAAAAAATAAATCATCCCAGCCGATTGCAGAACCCCTCTCCTTCGTCGCTACGATATTTGAAGAGAATAGTTACGTCATGCTGGGAATCCACATGGTAATCCTCGAATGAGCGCACCGCGGCGGGACCGGATAGGGGGCTTGCCGCCGCTGGCCCTGGCGTTGGCTGCCCAGCTTGTCGCCGCGGCGCCTGTTTTCGGCGCCGGCTTGGCCTTGGCGGCGGCGACGGGCGCGACAATCCCCCTGCCGGGGCTGCTTGCCTTGCAGGGGGCGGCGGCGGCGTTGCTGGGGATGCGTTTCGGGTTGGCCAGGTGGTGGGCGCCTATTCAGCTTTTGCTGCCGGCGGCGATGGCGGCCGGCCTTTGGCTTCCGGTGCCTGCTTGGGTCTATCTGGCGGCTTTCCTGGGGCTTTTGCTGGTCTTTTGGAACAGTGCCGGCGACAGGGTTCCCCTTTACCTGACCAACCGCAAGACCTGGGCCGAACTGGCGCGGCTGCTGCCCGAAAAGGGGAGCTTCGGCTTTATCGATCTGGGCAGCGGCCTCGGCGGGACCCTGGCCAACCTGGCGCGCCGGCGGCCGGATGGGCGGTTCACCGGCATCGAGACGGCCCCCGTTCCCTACGCCCTTTCCAAGCTCAGGCTTTCCGGCCTATCCAACTCCAGCCTCCGCTGGGGCGATATCTGGGACGAGGACCTGTCCCGTTACGATGTGGTTTACTGCTTTCTCTCGCCGGCGCCGATGCCGGCGCTTTACCGGAAGGCGCGGGCGGAAATGCGGCCGGGAACCCTGTTTGTCAGCAACTCGTTTGCGGTCCCCGGGTCGCCGGCCGACAGTCTGGTCGCGGTTGACGACCGCAGGCGGACACGGCTGCATATCTGGCGGATGTAAAAGGCCCGCCTATCCCGCTCCGGAAGTGCCGCCAAGGAGTCGTGTGTGGAAGCCGGCCCGCGACAGTTTGGCAATCAGCTTCCGCACATGGTCGGCGTCCAGGGTTTCAACCACCACGTCCACGTCGGCCAGCTTGACCGGGATGTCGTAGAACAGGCGCTGGTGGTAGATCTCGACGATGTTGCCGCCGGAATCGCCGATCATCGCGGCGACCTTGGCGAGAACGCCAGGGGCGTCGGAGATTTCGATCCGCAAACGGACAAGCCTTCCCTGGCGCACCAAGCCGCGCATCAAAATGGAGGCGAGGAGCCTGGAATCGATATTGCCGCCGGAAACGACCAGCCCCACCTTCCGTCCGGCGAACCGGTCCCTGTTGCCCATGAGCGCCGCCAGGGGAGCGGCTCCCGCTCCTTCGACGACGATGCGCTGAACTTCCAAATAGGTTAGCACCGCCTGTTCCAGGGACGCCTCGTCGGCCAGGAAGATATCCTGGGCCAGCTCTTTGACCATGGCTCCGGTCAGCCTGCCCGGTTTTTCGATGGCGATGCCATCGGCCACCGTCCGGCCACCGCCGCCAGGTTCCTCGCCCCGCAGCATCCGGTACATGCAGGGGTATAGGGCCGCTTCGGCGCCGAAAACCTCGATTTCCGGCTTCAACGCCTTGACGGCGACGGCGATGCCGGCAATCAGGCCGCCGCCGCCGACCGGAACGATCACCGCCTCGAGGTCGGGATGGTCGGCCAGCATCTCCAGGCCGATGGTGCCCTGGCCGGCGATGATTCTTTCGTCGTCGTAGGGGTGGATGAAGCGGAGCCCGTCCGTGTTCGCCAGGGCGAGGGCGCGATCGTGGGACTGGGCCACGTTTTCGCCTTCCAGCAGCACCCGGGCGCCCAGGGTTTCAGTGCGCCCGACCTTGGTGTACGGCGTCCCCTTGGGCATGACGATGGTCGCCGGAACGCCCAGCCGCCGGGCGTGGTAGGCCACCCCTTGGGCGTGATTGCCGGCCGAGGCGGCGACAACGCCGGCCCGTCTTTCCCCTTCCTCCAAGGCGGCCAGTCTGACCAGCGCGCCGCGCGCCTTGAACGAACCCGTGTGCTGCAAGTTTTCGAGCTTGAGCACCACTTCCGCGCCGGCAAGCTCCGAGATGGCCTGGGAGGGGATGCAAGGCGTCCGCTGGACCTCGCCATTGAGAACGGCGGCGGCGGCGCGGACATCGTCGATGGAAACGGACATGGCGGACCATTTTCACCTTTCCCACCGTGGCGGCGCAACAGAGCATTTCAAGATTGGTCCGGCAGCAGCCGCAACACCACGGCCGACTCGGCGGGCGATTCCGGGCGAGCCCGTCCGAGACGGAAAGAACGTCCGTCGCGCCAATCGCCGAGCTGGTCGCCGTAATGGGCCGAAAGCGGGTTGCCCGATTGACCGGTGGCGATGACGAAGCGGGAGTTTTCCAGGTCGCCGAGATCGTAAACGGCGCGCAGCCCGGCGCCGTGGATGTGCTCATAAGGGCGGTCGCGGTCGGAAACGCGGCTGCTGCCCCGGTTGATCGTGTAGCCGCCGCCGTCGGTAGCGATCTTGAGCTCGGCCAAGGAGCCGGCCAGGGGGAGACCATCCAACAACCGATGGCGGAATCGGGCCTGATGGACATCGCCCCATCGCCAGCCGGCGAAGTCGGCGCCGAAACGCTCCGTGAGGTCGTCCAAGACCCGATCCAGGGCCTTGGCCAGCAGGCTTTCGCAATCCTCGGCCTCGGGCGTCCGGATGTCGTCGCACCATTGCCGGCGCTCGCTCAGCACGGAAGCGATGAAAAGCGGCCGCAAGGACCAGAAGGCGGCAAACGTCTCCGCCAGTTCGTCGGCGTAAACCAAGCGGTTGAACTCGCGCAGCCAGGCGGTGAAAATCAGCGGCTCCGGCCTGCTCCGGGCCATCTCGCCATTCCATTCGGCGATGAGGTCGCGCACCCGCCGTTGCCGTTCGGTCGCCGGCTGAAAAGCGATCAGCAAGGGCTTCAGATGGCGGGCCATCAGCGATACTGAATCCAGTTGCAGGCGCGCCGCCGCCGCCGCCGAATGCTTGCCGCCGCCGCCGAGAAGGTCGAGGATTCGCCGGGCCCGATAGGGCGGCGCCCAGTCGTCGGTAATGAAATGCGGGTAGCTCTCGGAAACGACCTTGTTGTTGGCGACGACGATGCGCCCTTGCGGCGGGTTGAAGAGCCGGGGCAACTGCCGGAAGGGGACGAAACCGGTCCAATCGGCCTCGCCGGTCCATCCCGGCCGCGGAATCCGGCCGCGGCGACGGATGGGAACCCATCCAGGGGCCAAAAAGCCGATGTTGCCGTCGACGTCGGCGTAAACCACGTTCAGATGGGGGGCGTGGAAATCGGCGAGAGCGGCGACGAAATCGTCCCAACCGGTGGCCCGGTTGAGGCGAAACAGCGCTTGCGGCGTCAGGTCGCCGTCACGCAAGAAGGTGGCGGCCAGGGCCAGGACCTTGCCGCCGCCGGCGGTTCCATCGGCGCTTCCCAAAATGTCGGTGATCACCGGTCCATGCCGGGTTTCCCTGACGGTCAAAACCACGTCGTCGCCGCCGGCGACGGCGATCAGCTCCCGCCGCAAGCGGAACGGCCGGGCGCCGCCGGGGACGAGGTAGCGGCTCGAGTCGCCGGGATCGAGGCGTTCGACGAACAGATCCTGAAGGTCGCTCTCGCTGCTCGATAAGCCCCAGGCGATGCGGCGGTTGTGGCCCAGGATGGTGAAGGGGACGCCGGGAGCGGTGGCGCCGGCGAGGTCGAGGCCGGGAGCCTCGATCCGCGCCAGGTACCAGGGGACGGGAGCGCTGAAAGGCAAGTGCGGATCGTTGGCGAGGATCGGCCGGCCCGAGATGGTCAGCTTTCCCGCCACCGCCCAGCTGTTGGAGGCCCCCCGGGGCGACCCTTGTACTCCGGGCACGGCCGCCGCCAGCCGGCCGAGGTCCAGCCCCCGCGTCAGCTTGGCCAGGTCCGGCGCCGTCACCGGCCCGCCATCCGGATGAGGGGGAAAGAGTTCGTCGATCCGCTCCGCCGGCAGGTGGCGGGCGAGGCGGGCGCGCAGAAGTTCGCGCCGCCAGTTGCCGCTGATGTCCAGCGCCATGAGCTTGCCCCAAAAGAGGGAATCGGCGGGACGCCAGGGTTCCGGCGCGTAGCCGAGAAGGAGGAACTCCGGCGGCAAGGCGCCGCCGTGCGTCTTGAGCCAGGCATTGACGCCGGCGGCATAGGACTTCAACGCCCGGCGTACCGGTTTTCGCAGCCGCCGGAACTGCTCCTCGACCAAGCGATGGAACCCCAACACGCGCATGAATCGGTCGGAAGAGAGGGCCGCCGTCCCGACGACTTCGGCAAGACGCCCGGATCCCAGGCGGCGCATGGACTCCATCTGCCACAGGCGGTCCTGGGCGTGGACGAAGCCGAGGGCGAAATAGGCGTCATCGGTGCCGCCGGCGCGGATATGGGGTATGCCGCGGGCGTCGCGGACAATCTCGACCGTGCCGGCAAGACCCGCCACCTTGACGACGCCGTCGACGACGGGCAGCGAGGAACGCAGCCAAACGCCGGCGGCGACGGCAACAACAAAAAAAAGTAAAAGCAGCCCGCCGGCGGCCCGCGCAACCACCCGTTTCATGTTCGCCGGAGAGTTCTTCGCATTCGCGTCTCTACCTCAACAAGTTAGTGCAAACTCTCCAGATTGATGAGAAGCCTTTGGCGATTCCTATCAACCTGGATTTGCTCTAGGCGCCGCATTCTATTTTCTCCGCCGCCGCAACGCCATCACCCATGAATCCATCGGAACAATCGTTTCTCAAAATCCGTCACCATTTTATGGTAAAGGTGGAATTCGCGCCTTTGCGCATGGCCATTCAAGCTAACGCCCGGTCCGGGAGACCTTTCATGATCCAGGCCCTTTCCATGATCGCCTCGAAAAATTCGGATGCCGTCACCGAGGCGGAGAGCGAGGACTACGTGACCTTCGTGGTCGAGGGCCAGATGTTCGGCATTCCGGTTGTCTCCGTGCAGGACATTCTGATCCCCGAGAGGATCGCCCCCATTTCTTTGGCTCCGCCCGAGGTCAAGGGGGCCATCAACCTGCGCATGCGTCTCGGCCTGCCGAAACACGGCTCGGACGAATGCATGGGAGTCACCGTCGAGCATCGAAACGAGCCTTACACGCTGCAGGTGGACGAAATCGGCGACGTCATCAGCCTGTCCAGGGATCTTTACGAGGAAGTTCCCGGCACCCTCGACCCCGTGTGGCGGAAATTCGCTCTCGGCGTTTTCCGTCTCGACAGCCGGTTGATGGTGGTCCTGGACGTGACGCAGCTGCTGAACCTCGGCAAGGATTAGCGCGGTCGGCGGCGCGCGCTTGGCTTAGACGCTTCTCAGCAGCCGCGCCGCTTCGACGGCGGCGTAGGTGAGGACGCCGTCGGCGCCGGCCCGCTTGAAAGCGAGCAGGCTTTCCATCATCACTTGCTCATAATCCAGCCAGCCTTGCTGGGCGGCGGCCTTGAGCATGGCGTATTCGCCGCTGACGTGATAGGCGAAGGTGGGCGCCCCGAAGGCGTCCTTGACCCGCCTGAGGACATCCAGGTAGGGCAGCCCGGGCTTGACCATGACCATGTCGGCACCCTCGCCGAGATCGAGCGCCACCTCGCGAAGCGCCTCGTCGGCGTTGGCCGGATCCATCTGGTAGCTTTTTTTGTCGCCTTTGAGCATCCCGCCGGAGTCCACCGCGTCGCGGAACGGACCATAAAAGGCGGACGCGTATTTGGCTGCGTAAGACATGATCAGGACGTTGGCGAAGCCAGCCTCGTCCAAGGCGTCGCGGATGGCGCCGACGCGCCCGTCCATCATGTCCGAAGGGGCGATCACGTCGCAGCCGGCTGTCGCCTGCACCAGCGCCTGGCGGCACAGCACTTCGACCGTTTCGTCGTTGACCACGGAGCCGTCCCGGAGCAAGCCGTCGTGACCGTCGCTGTTGAAGGGATCCAGTGCCACGTCGCAGATGACGCCGATGTCGGCGACCGCCTCCTTGACCGCCTGAACGGCGCGGCAGACCAGGTTGTCGGGGTTCAGGGCCTCGCTGGCGTCTGGCGATTTCAGGTGCCGGTCGATGGACGCAAAAAGGGCGACGGCGGGAATGCCCAGGTCCCTGGCTTCGGCCACCGCATCGGCCGCAAGATCGATGCTGAGCCTGTCGACGCCGGGCATGGAGGAAACGGCTTCACGTTTGCCTTCGCCTTCGATCACGAAAACGGGCCAGATCAAGTCGTCGGCGCCGAGACGGTTTTCGGCCACCAAGCGGCGTGACCAGCCGTCGTGGCGGGTGCGGCGCATGCGGGTGCGGGGAAAGCTCCCCGGAGCGGATGGATGGGATCGTCGCAAGGTCAGGTCGACCGCTTTTCTCGGTCCAATTCGGGCTAGCTGTGATGTCTCGGGACGTTGTTCATTCGATCCAACTCTGAGAAGCTGAAGTTTGCAAAAACAGAAGCTCACGAAGGAGGACCGAATGAACGTTCATAAGAATGCCGGATTGACGCCGCGCGGTCGAGAGATTTTGATTTCTCGCTCGAAACGGGGAGAGCGCCCCCCGGACCGCGGGACCGTTCGTCCAGGCCGAACGCCAGCCCCGCAAGAACGCCGGGCGACGTCGAGGCGAAGGTCATCGCCCTTCGCCGGGAGCGG
>JAUXMA010000146.1 GCA_030623425.1 Rhodospirillaceae bacterium | reverse complement strand
TCGCGATCGTGATCCCCCGCGCCTTCTCCTCCGGAGCCTTGTCAATCTGATCAAAGGCGGTGAATACAGCCCCACCCGTCTCCGCCAAAATCTGCGTGATCGCCGCCGTCAACGTCGTCTTGCCATGTTCAACATGGCCGATCGTCCCGACGTTGCAATGCGGCCTCGTCCGTTCAAACTTTTGCTTCGCCATCGCTTAAATCTTTCGTCCCTGGTCGTGACTTTAAAAACCATGCATGCAAATGCCGCTGAAGCCGGCAAAGATCTGGAGCGGGTGAAGGGAATCGAACCCTCGTCGTAAGCTTGGAAGGCTTCTGCTCTGCCACTGAGCTACACCCGCGAACCCAAACACCCGAACCGTTGTACCGTTGTAAAAGAGGCATCCCGTCAAAATATGGTGGAGGAGGTTGGATTCGAACCAACGTAGGCATAGCCAACGGGTTTACAGCCCGTCCCCTTTAACCACTCGGGCACCCCTCCTTGGCACATCCTAAGCGTCGGCCACTGCAACGGAATGAATGACCGGAAATATGAGGATTTACAGCCAGTTGTCAACTTCTAAAGACAGCAAAATGAAGATAAGAGGGACTTTCGTCTCCCCGCCTGGGCAGAGACGCTTGCCAAACACCGATTTTCAAGATGTTAAACGAGCTTATGACAAAGCGCAAGCCATCTTCGCGGCCATTGTCGAATCCCTTCGGCCGCCAAGGGCGCAAGAGCCGGCAAACCGACGGCAGCCGCCGATGACGGGCGCCGTTGACAGCCTCAATCCTTCCGCCGCCGCCGCCATGGCCCTTTACGAACTGGCGCGAAAACAGGCATAAACATACTGGCGATAAGGCGTTCCCATGCCGGATTAGCTCAGCTGGCAGAGCGGCTGATTTGTAATCAGTAGGTCGGGGGTTCGAATCCTCCATCCGGCACCAATTCCTTCCTTTTCCATCAACGCCTTGCCGGTGTTCACAAATGTTCTGTGAGACTTTTTTCGAGGGGTTTGTCAGACTTTTTGTGCCGAAATGTTCCTGTTAGAAGCTACCGACGACACGCTCGGCTGGCTTGGTTGGGACGTACCAGGTCATACGTCCGAGCTCTTTATCGTGGCGTCGTTGGGCCGGGCCGATGGCCTCAAGCGGCGGGCCGGACGGCGGAAACGAATGGTCCTCGTGGCCGGCCGCCGTTGCCTAGCGTTCATCGCTTTGGCATGTTGGGGCCTGGAAAACGAGTCGAACGGGAATGTCGGTTAACAAGGGAAGTCGTCGTAAGGTGCGTCATATGTCAACTCTTCCCCGCAACTCCGAAGCGCCTCGAATTCTGCGGGAGGTTTTCGGGTTTTCCTCGTTCCGGCCAGGACAAGAAGAGGTGCTGGCGACGCTTCTGGCCGGCGCCAATGTGCTTATGGTGATGCCGACGGGATCGGGCAAATCCTTGTGCTTTCAGATCCCCGCCCTGATTCGAGGTGGGTTGACGATCGTCGTTTCCCCGTTGGTGGCGTTGATGGAAGACCAGGTGGCGGCGCTCAAGCTGTCGGGCGTCGCCGCCGAGACGATCAACTCCTCGCGCCCCTATCAAGTCAACGCCGCCAGTTGGAGGCGGGCGGCGGCGGGTCGAACGCGCCTCCTCTACATATCCCCGGAACGCCTGATGACCGTCCGCATGCTGGAAGCGTTACGGCGATTGCCCCTGAAACTCATCGTCATCGACGAGGCGCATTGCATTTCCCGTTGGGGGCCGTCATTTCGTCCTGAATACGGTGAGTTGGCCCGCCTTGGCGGACTGTTCCCCGGCGTGCCCATAGCGGCGCTCACCGCGACGGCCGACGCGGCGACCAGGAAGGACATCGCGGCAAAGCTTTTCGCTGGCGACGGCCGAACCTTCGTAACCGGCTTCGACCGCCCGAACATACGCCTGGCGGTGGAAGCCCGGGGTGACTGGAAACGTCAGCTTGTGGAGTTCGTGCGTTCACGAATGGGCGAAAGCGGCATCGTCTACTGCCTGTCGCGGAAGAAGACGGAGGAAACGGCGGACTTTCTTGCCGGCAACGGCATTCATGCTCTCCCCTACCATGCCGGAATGGACAAGACCGAACGCAAAGTCAACCAGGATGTATTCATGACCGGGTCGGCGGTGGTGATGGTCGCCACCATCGCCTTCGGCATGTGCATCGTAAAGGCCGACGTGAGGTACGTCTTCCACGCCAATCTACCCGCCAACATGGAGGCTTATTATCAGGAGCTGGGCAGGGCCGGCCGCGACGGCGGGCCCGCCGACGCGCTTATGCTTTACGGTCTCGACGACATTCGCCAGCGGCGCTTGTTCGTTGAACAGGATGGCGGCGACGAGGCGCACAAGCGGCGCGAACACAAAAGACTCGACGTCCTGATCGCCTATTGCGAATCGCCGGAGTGCCGCCGCCGGGCATTGCTTTCGTATTTTGGCGAGGACAGCGGGCCATGCGGCAATTGCGACGTCTGCCAGGACCCGCCAGCCTTGGAAGATGGCACGGTCGACGGTCAAAAGGCCCTGAGCGCCGTTTACCGGACCGGCCAACGCTTCGGGGCGGCGCATGTCATCGACGTGTTGCGCGGCGCCGATACCGACAAGATTCGAACCTTGCGCCATGATCGCCTGCCGACCTATGGCGTCGGCGGCGATCTCGACAAGGAGGCCTGGCGCTCGATCGTTCGCCAACTGGTCGCCGCCGGCTATCTTCGATTGGACATCGCCGGCCATGGGGGGCTGAGCATCACCAAAAACGGCTTTGCCCTGATGCGCGGGGAGGCGGCATTCCGCCGCCGGCGGGATACCATGCGCGCCAAGACCAGGACCGCGGCGGCGAGCAAGAAGTTGGCCACGGCCGACCTCTCCGATTCGGATTCCGGCCTGTTCGAGGCCTTGAAGGAGTTGCGGTTGAGCATCGCCCAGGAACGGGGAGTGCCGGCCTATGTAATATTTCAAGACCGCGCCTTGTTGGAGATGGCCCGCCGCAAACCCCGAAACGAAGCGGAATTCGCCGATGTCCACGGGGTCGGCAAAGCCAGGCTGCGGGATCTCGCCGCTCCGTTCCTGGCCCTGATCGGGGATTTCTCGGGTAACGCCGAAGAGCCGGAAAACGAGGACGAAGGCGAAAAGCATGCCAAGGCCTACGCGCCATGGACCGAGGCGGAAGAGCGGGAGCTGCTGCGACGCTATGAAAATGGACAACCGGCGGTGGAAATCGCCAATGCCCTGGGAAGACAGCCGGGCGCCATCAGAAGCCGGCTGAAACGGCTTCAAACGTAAGGTTCCCGCCGCCGGCGGTTGGTTCTTCACCGCAAGGATACGGCTCTTAGAGGCGGCAAAAGAAACGTCCTCGGGGTCCGTCCTCGGGGTCTTGAATTTTTAATTTTTTTGGGGGCTGTCCCGGATAACGGTGCGGACAGTCCGGAAAAGCCCTTCATTCCGATGCAGGCAGGTTGCAACGACGAATAGCCTAAACTTTTCCCTTGTCCACGACGCGCCCGCCTGGATACTCTGACATCCCCGCGTATGGGGAGGTGCGTCATGAGAAAATTGTTTTCGGCGGCGATCTTCGGCGTGACCCGGAAGGCCGCCGGGAAGGGCCACGCCTCGTCCCAGTACAACCTCGGCGTCATGTACGCGAAGGGCCAGGGCGTCACCCAGGACTTCGTGCAAGCTCACATGTGGTTCAACCTGGCGGCTGCGAAAGGCGAGGAAACCGCCAGAAAGGGCCTAGACCTCGTTGCCGAGGAAATGACCCCCGCCGAGATCGCCGAGGCGCAACGGCTGGCGCGGGAGTGGCGGCCCAAGAAGCCGTAGCCGCATAGTGTCCGAAACGGACATGCCAATGCGGCGACGGCCGCCGGAGGCATCGTTGACCTTGAGGCTAAGGGACGGAGAATCAGGTTTTCAGGAATTCGGCGTGGCCGGACGTGAGAGCTATTATCTCGACGAGTCCTCCATGAGTATCGAACTCGGATTGGCTCTTGGGGGGATTCTTGAACTTGATGTCAGCAATTGGCGCAGAGGTAAGCCCAATCTTGTCTTTGTCGAGGTAAACCACGACGGACCCAGCCGGGTAAAGAGCCGCCGTCATGATAAGGCCGGCGGCGATGGGTTTTTTGAGCATGTCCATGGAGAGGAGATCAGGTGTTCTCTGGCATTCGTTCAACTGCCGTCTCGAAGCCTGATTTTCATGCCGCCTCTCCCTTAATCTTCGTCCCACGGATTCGCCTCGGCAGTATCGGGCGACGCGGAAAACGCTTCGTCAACCTGCCTCCGATCCCATATTTTTCGGGCGTTGATTCTCTTCGGTCCCGGCATCCTGCCGTCCTTCACCATATCATCCCACAGCGAGGTGCCCACGCCGATATAGGCCGCTCCCCATATTCTCGGCACAGGCCCGGGAAAGGGGAAGGGTGTTGGCCAGCTTTTTCATCGCGCCACCGCCTTAACTTCGGCGTCGACGCCGGTAATAAAACCCAGCCGCACCCCCAACAGGCGAATTATGCTCCCTTGAAACCGCACGAGATGTGAGAAGCGCGGCATATCAACCGCGTTTATGTCATCCGAGGGAAGAGACTCGGACGCGTTTCCCCTTTTCACCTTCTTTTTCACTTTCTTGGATGCCGATGTCGGCGGCCCCTGGGTACAGAAGTATTGTTTAACAAGGACGCCTTCGATATCCGTGCCAATCCATTCGACGGTGGCGGGCGCATCAAAGCTCAATAAATTATGTTCAATTCCAATCGGCAACGTCAGCGAATGAATAAAAGCCTTCGTGTCATGCAAATCCATTGTGAGTGCGGCGGTAAGCGTGTCCAGGAGGGTCTGGTTTTTAGGCCCCAAGGCCGCCGCCAGTTTCACCGCGCTGTCCGGCGCGTCTTTTGCTTCTTTAGCCGCGAGACCAAGCAGCAGCATGGCAACGTCATCTACAGCGAACTCGGCCGCGCCGGCGCCGGACCTTCCACCCTTGCCCTTCGGTGTAACCTCGGCCGTCGTCAACCAACGAAGACGAGTTCGGAGGTTGCTACCAGACCAGCCGGTTAGGGCCTGAAATTCGACGATTACATCTTTTCCAGTCACCATTCGACCGCCCTCCAGAAAATTAAGTGTCGAGCGCAATATAAAGCTTGCCGGCACCGACGTCAACTTATTGGGCAGGGGACGCACGATAAAGAAAGGCCCCGCCGTCACGTTGCTGGTCTCGGCCATCGCCTTGGCGTAGGCCGCGCCAAACAGCATCGCCTTGTAGTTTACGGGGTCTTGCGGACGGCACCGCCATTTATGGACTTGGAGTTTTGTAATGCCAGTCAGATAGTCCGCATCTTCAACAGAGTGTTGAACAAGAAAATAAGGGGTCAAGGCTTGAATGTTG
>JAUXMA010000106.1 GCA_030623425.1 Rhodospirillaceae bacterium | reverse complement strand
TCGTCAAGACTTTCGTGATAGAGGTCCTCCCGGGCATCCTGATAACGACCCATGAGATAGCTGCTCGCTCCGCGCAAGGCTCGGAATTCCGGATCGTTCCGCATCTCGGGATTGTCTTTCCCGACGACGCGCAGGATTCCCAGGGCCTCGGCGCTGAAACCGTTGGCAAAATGGAATCGGATCAGGTCGAGTCGCGCCTTGGTCCGCTGATCGTTTTTTGCCCTGGCGGCGGCATCCTGAAGTTTCCGCTTGTCCTGGGTGAACGATTGCAGGCCGCCCCGTGCCCATTTCTTGAGATCGAAGATACGGGTCAACGGCTTCATGGTTCCCATTTTCGCGGTCGCCGTGTCCGCCGCCCCTACAGGCGAAAGCAGCAAGCCGCCAGAACTCGTAACCTCAATTCCTTGGCGCAGGGGCCGCACCCTGAGATCATCGATGAGGGGCTGGATCACCACCCCCTGGCTGGTCGGCAGGATTCGAACCTGCGGATATTGGTATGTTCGCTCGATACCGTGTCCCAAGGGAAACACCGGCACGACCACGACATTGTCGCCCACCTCTGGATCCTTAAGAGCGATGGCGTTACCGGGGTTTGGCACTGGCAGGAATAAACGCGCTGTGACCGGTGGAGGTGGATTTGGCTGCGGTTTGATTTCGATTTTCGATTTCGGCTTTAACGGCTGCTGGCGAAATTCAAGGATCCACGCCAACCCGTCCCGCTTGATCTCCGGGTTGACCCCGGCGACAGTGGTCATGCGCAGAATAGTGGCGCGTTCCGAGGCAATCCGCTCGATGCCGCGAATGATGTTGGTTCCCGCCGCCCGCAGCTTGTCCAGGTCCGGCGCGGTGGATTTATCGAAAACAACCCAGAGAAATCCGGCCCGGCGGAACACGGCGGCGGCGACAGGCTCGTTCCAATCGAAACGCAAGCCAACAGCCGACCCTTGAAGAGCCGATGCGGTGACAGCGGCGACCGGAACCGCCGCCGGCGCGGGGGCGGCCGGCGCCGAAATCTTGACTCCCGGCAACATACCAAATGTCTGTTCGGCGGCGGCGATGTCGGCGGATTTCGGCGCACCGGCCGGTCCCCTGTCGGCGGCCTCCGGGGTCTTCGATCTCGCCGGAACAAGCGGTGTCGGTTTGGACACAACCGTGGCCGCTTGTTTTTCCGCTGTCTCCTTTCGGGCTTCCTTTGCAGTTTCGGTGGGAGCGGCGGGTCGCGCCGACTTTTCCGCCGCGGCTTTGTTGTTGGGAAGCGGCGGCGATGCCCGCGCAACCTCCGTTTCACCCTCGCTCGGCGCCATGACGTCGATAACAACCTTGGGACCGGAAAGGAAATGGCGCAGCCGCGAGGTCTCCGACACTTTCAGGGTGACGCTCAGTTGGTCTTGTTTGGGCTTGGATGTAATCCTCTTGACATATTTGAGCGGCTTTTTTCTCAAGGCCTTCAGGTTGACCCTGGCGGCGCGTCTAAAAGTGATGATGGCGGTATCGCCGCTCCGCTCGACCTGGTAGTTCACCTTGCGCGGCCAATCGAAGACAATGCGGCTGTAACCTTTGTGTTCGCCGGAACGGACGCGCACCAGTGGCGCTTTAGCGGCGGTTTTGGCGGCGGCATCGGGCAGGCCGGCGGAGGTGTCCGTTGACTTGGACGGCGTTCGATCCATCAAATCGACAATCACGGCGCTGCCCAAGTCGAAATCGCGTAGCCCGAAATTTTTTTTCAGGGTGAAGATCACGGAACGTCCGTCGGTGCCCGGCGTGGCGCCGCGAAGATATTTCCGCAGCACCCGCACGACGCCGCCGTAAGTCGTCTCGATGGGGCGCCCGAAGCGGACAATCAGACGTTTGCCGGCCATATCCGCCGAGTGGCGGACTGGCGACGACCAGTTGAAGACGATGCGGCCGAAGTCTTCGTGGGCGGCGGCTTTCACCGACACCGGTTCGGCCCAAACCCGAGGCGCGGGGAACAGCCACAAACCCGTCAGCATTGCCAAAACGGTTATTCGGCGGGACGTTAAGCCGGCCATCGTCAATCACCGACGTTTGGCAGCACCATGATATCCACCCGCCGCCCCATGGCCTGTCGTTGTTCCTCCGGGACGTTGGGCAGTTGGGAGTAAAGGCTGTCCGAATAGCCATAGGCGATGATGTCTTCCGTATAGCCGGAACGCTTAAGCGCGTTGGTGACGGCAACGGCGCGGGCAATGGACAGTTCCCAGTTGGAGGCGTATTCGCCGCCTTTGGGGGGGACCGGGTCGGAATGGCCGTTGACGCCGATCTGATTGCCGATGTTGCGAAGCACGCCGCCAAGGATGAACAGGGCCTCGCGGGCCCGCTTCGTCATCACCGCCCGCCCCGATTGGAAGAGCAGATCGCCGGGCAGCGCGATGATCAGGCGGTCCTCCAGACGCATCAACAGGCTACGCTTGAGCAGCGGGTCTTGGTTGACGGCGCCGGCCAGCACGGCGGTTAGGTAATCCAGGTTAATCGCCCGTTTGCGGAAAATGGTCGAGATGTTGAACTTAGCCGTCGCCGTCGTCACCGACTTGGTAATCGAGGGGTTAAGGTTCTGCGAAAGGGCGTCGGTCATCTCTTTCCATTTGTCCACCTTGACGCTGGACATGGAAAAAATCAGTACGAAAAAGGTCAACATCAGGGACACCAAATCCGTGAAAATGACCATCCACGCCAGGCTTTGCCGTGGCGGCCTGGGTATTTGCTGGCTTTCCCAATCCTCGACCACTTCCAACTCACCTAGGGCCGGACGCTTTTGTCCGCTTTGCCATTTTGTTCCTCGAAAAAAACACCTTCCCCAAACTTGAGGCGTATTTCGTCGACATTGCGGACATAAAACCAGATCAGGATTTCATCCGGATTTCCGTGCATGATTCCGACGACAACGCTGTCGGGAGGCACGCCGCGCGACTGCATTTCGCGGGCAAACGCGCCGGCCCGGGCCATCTCGAGGGTTTGCCCGATCGGCAGACTTTTGCCGCCGGCATATTCACTGCCGATGACCAACTCCATGTCAAAGTGCAAACCGGGGGGGCGAGCGCTCAACGAGGCGACAATGCGATCGAGCAGGGGAACCTTGGCCGCTCTGATCTTCGTCTTGCCGGGAAAAAACAGGGAATCAGAGCGAATCGACAGCCGCATTTTCCGCCCCGCTTGGATGACCTCGATTTTCTCCACCTGTATCGAGGTGGTGAAAATATTGGTGATCTGTTCCTGGAACTGCTGTGCCGCCAGCACATCGCCTTCCTTGGACGTGAAAGCCGTAAGGTCGGTGCTGGGCGGGAAAATGGAAGAAAATGTGGAACTCAGGCTGTCCATGACCGCCCGTGATTTGACCTCTTCGAGGGTCGAGATACTCACCAATAAAATGAAAAAAGCGAGAACAAGCAGATAAAGCCCCAAGAAAAGGGCAAGCGACCCCCGCCCACCGGCTTTTTCCTCGCCGGCGACATGAGAGATGGTTTCCTGAGTTTCCATATTGGACGAGCTGCTAATCGAAACCGGCCAATGCCGCGTCTATTTCAACCTGGCGTTCTGCTTTGTCTTTTAAGTGGCCCCCGCATTAAAACGAGGAATTTCTCCACGGTCCCAAGTTGGATCCACTGGATTCCAGATTCCAGGTTATTTCAGGAATAAAATGTATCGCAACTTTTCCCAATCACCCGCCGCCAGCGGAACCGGGAGCCGGCATGTTTCTCAGCCGCGCCAACTCGACCGTGATCTCGGTCGCTTTGACTGGATT
Organism: Rhodospirillaceae bacterium; assembly: GCA_030623425.1. Lineage (GTDB taxonomy): Bacteria > Pseudomonadota > Alphaproteobacteria > Rhodospirillales > 2-02-FULL-58-16. Next base: position 2,344 of record JAUXMA010000106.1, on the reverse strand, counting down.
CATTTTGGCCATGATCGGAGCCAACTTGCGTTCCTTCATCTGTTCAATCACCAAAAGGAGCGTATTCATTTCCAACTCCTCGAAAATTCGGGCGGCATCCTTTGGCTTCATGTTCTCGTAAATTTTGACCAGACTCTGTATCTTTTGGTTTTGTTGTTCATCATAAGTTTTCATGAGCTTCTGGATGGTCGCCTGGAAGTCCTTGAGCTCGACGATCTTTTTGTCGATACGGGATTCCGCCGCTTTCAACATCCCGGTCCGTATTGCCAATTCCTTTTCGCGGTATTCCAGGATTTCGCGGCGTTCGGCCAGTTGCTGAAGGAGGTCGATCTCGGACTGAGTCAACAAGGTCGGATCGGCGTCAACCGCTTTCGACGCCTCCGACACCGCATCTGGAAAAGCGCCTTCGGCCGCCGTCCCAGAGGATTCATCACTCGGCTCGGTCCGGGGTTTGGCCTCGGACGTGGCGGGAGTGGCCTTCTCCTGGGCGCTGGCGCCGGACACGGAAACGGCGCCATTGAGAAGACCGTCGAAACCATTCCAGATATCGCCGACTTTCACCGTCAGAAGGAGAACGGCGAAGAAAATGGTTATGGGGAGAAAGCGTACCTTGGATATGAGATCTATCATGGCCATCCAGCTAGCGGGTTGCCTGTAGCGCCTTGAGCAATTCAAGTTCGGCTTCTGATTCGCCGACGGTTTCCACTTTTTTATCGTTGCCGCGGTTTTCCGCCGCCTTGATGTTTCCCGCCCCGCCGGGATTGTCGCCTAACGGGAATGTCTGGTCTTGTTCCCGGCGCATTCCGCGCACCGTTTCCTCTAGACGGTCGGCGGCGGTATCGCCCCGATCGATGAGAAAGGTCAAGTCGTCGTGCAGGGCCTGGGCCTTGTCAATGCAGCGTTGCAAAGTATCCGTCATGTTTTTCAACCTGTCGATGCTTTCCTCGGCGCGCATGGTCGCGCCGCCGAAACTTGCCGCCAGTTTCTGCAGTTCCGATTTGTCCTGGCGCAGGCTGCCGAGCCGGCGGTTCAAGGCCACCGCATAACCGATCATAACCACCAGCAAAAGGGCGACTAAAAGATCGAGGATGAGAGAAAACGGCAAAACCAGCTCCTAATTCTCGATCAAGCGCTCTTCGATGCGAACGGCGAGCTGGTCGCCTTTGCGGCCCATCTTGCCGGTATAAAGCATGACATCGCCGCATCGCAGTTGCACCAACGATTCGGGTGTCGCGCTTAGCATGATCTGCGAGCCGGGCCGGAGGGCGAAAACGTCGCTCAGTTTCATCATTTGTTGATCGAGGATCGCCTCCAATTCGATCTCGGTAAGCCACAACTCATTCGCCAAGTGAGTTTCCCAAATGGAATCGCGGCCGAACTTTTCGCCCATGAACATCTGCAGCAGCAATTCGCGTACAGGTTCCAGCGTCGCATACGGCAAAAGCATTTCCATCCGACCGCCGCGATCCTCCATGTCGATGCGCAGGCGGATCACGATGGCGGCGTTCGACGGCCGCGAGATGGTGGCGAACCTGGGGTTGGTTTCGAGCCGGTCGAAACGGAAAGTCACCGGGCTCAAAGGCTCGAAGGCGGCCGACAGATCGCCCAGCATGACGTGAACCATGCGCTCGACCAAGCTCCGTTCGATGGTGGTGTAAGGGCGTCCCTCGATGCGCATCGCCGCGGTGCCGCGGCGACCACCCAAAAGGACGTCGACGATCGAGTATATGAGAGAGGAATCAACGGTGATCAGCCCGAAATTGTCCCATTCCTCGGCCTTGAACACATTCAACATGGCCGGCAGCGGAATGGAGTTCAAATAATCTCCAAAACGGATGGAGGCGATATTGTCGAGGGAAACTTCAACGTTATCAGAGGTAAAGTTGCGCAAAGACGTTGACATCAGGCGCACCAAACGGTCGAACACCACCTCCAACATGGGCAGCCGTTCATAGGAAACCAAAGCGCTGTTGAGAATGGCCTGAATGCCTGTCTGTTCCGTGCCGGGAGCGTGATCGTCATCGAATCCGAGCAGGCTGTCGATCTCGTCCTGATTGAGAACGCGGGTGGATTGACCGGCGCTGGAAGGGCTCTCCACACCCGCTCCGGCGGCATCGCCATCGCCTTCGCCTTCGCCTTCGCCTTCTTCGCCACTGACCATGGCCTCCCATTCGGCGGCGAGATCGTCTTGATCGCGGTTTTCTTCGCCGTCGCCGCTTTCGTCCTTGTCGGCCGCGGACGATTCCGATTCGGCGATCGTCGCATCTGGATCAGCTTCGTCGTCCGCGGTTGTCATGGCAATCAATCCCGTCGATTATATAAAAGCTTATTGTACCAGCATTTC
>JAUXMA010000208.1 GCA_030623425.1 Rhodospirillaceae bacterium | reverse complement strand
TCCAATACTTCTTGTTAATTAGGACTAGTGCGTAGTCCCCACGACTTGTTTCAGCTGAAACACTCATTTTCCGCTCCTTTTCAACGGCACTTTCCGCAACAAGAAATGTTGCACGTCAACACGAGACCGAGCTCACAGCGAGCCCGCTCGACGAATTTCTCTATGAACATATATATAAAATACACCTTAACACTCTTAAATGTAATTACATAAACCGGTTGCGTTGTCAACCGTCAAGCGTGCCGTTTGCCGGCAACCTGGACGACATCCTCTGCGTCATCCGCGTCCAGGAGGAGCGCGTCGCCGGCAAGGGCAACACCGTGCGATACGAAGGAGCTCGCCCTGCAAATTCCCGAGGACAGGCACCGCCATCACTACGTCAAGGCCAAGGTCGGGGTCCACGAATACGCGGGCGGCCATCTCGCCGTCTTCCATGGCCGTCGGCGCTTGGCCGTCTTTGAGCCGGACGGAACGTGCAGGGAGAAAACCGAAAAACAGGCCGCGTGAAACGCTTCGAGACGCGCCAAGCCCGTGGGTTTGTGGACAAGGCTAAAGCCTTCCCCACAAACCCACGGGCTCAGCGGCAACAACAGAAGCGGTCAATTCGATTTGTTATCGACGGACGGCGGCCACCGCCCGGAAAACCCCAATTGGCGCCAAACCACGATCTCGCTCCGGGCTCGGCAATCCCCTCCGCTCTTGCGATCTTGATGTCCGGAGCCGGCGGCGCGATGGTGAAGATGGTGAACAAGACGCGGCGAATCGGAGCCAAGCGAATTCGCAACAGACTCAGCTCTTCCCCCTTGACTGATAGGGTTCCGCCCCTTACAACCCGCCGTCCCGGGGCTTGATTGCGCGGCCCCGTTCGTTCGTGGAAAGGACACTTCCGATGGCAAGGCGGTGCGGCATCACCGGCAAGGGCGTTCAAACCGGCAACAACGTCAGCCACGCTCACAACAAGACGCGCCGGCGCTTCCTTCCCAATCTGCAGGTGGTTTCGATTCTTAGCGATGCCTTGGGCAAGACCGTGCGACTGAGGATTTCCACGCATGCTTTACGCAGCATCGAATCGAAGGGCGGACTTGACGCCTATCTTCTTGGCGCCCGCAAAGGCAAGCTGACAACGCAAGCGCTTCGCCTCAAGCGCCGCATCGAAAAGGCTCTTGAAAAGAAAGCGGCCTAGATAGGCCCCAAGTTTTCCAGCCCCGGGGCCACGGGTGTCCCCGGTTTTTGGACGCCTTTCATTTATCGCCTTTCGGTCACCGCCTGACCGCAAGGACGCTTGTTGACCCTTTGATCCATATCATGAAGACCGTTCAACGGGACCAATGAACGGATAACCTCGGCACCCCGGTGTTTGCGGCCCCGGGGGAGGTCACCGAACGGGAAGCGCATGAACTAAGAATCAGAGTTTTCAGCCGGCCGTTCAACCGCCGGTTCTCCTAAAACCTGTTTTGGCGCGCATCCGACGGCGTTATAAGCTCTGCCCATGGCTCCGCCGCGAAATCCCATAGTCATCATTCCCGCCCGCATGGCGTCCAAGCGCCTTCCCGGCAAGCCGCTTGCCGATATCGGCGGCGAGCCGATGATCGTCCATGTCTGGCGCCGCGCCGTGGAAGCGAACCTCGGTCCCGTGCTGGTGGCGGCGGCGGAAACGGAAATCGCCGAGGCGGTGAAAGCGGCCGGCGGCGACGCCCTGCTCACCCGCTCCGACCATCCGTCGGGCTCGGACCGGGTTTTCGAGGCGGTCGAGGCCGTCGATCCGGACGGCCGCCATGACGCAGTCGTCAACATGCAAGGCGATCTGCCGACCATCGAGGCCGATATCGCCGGCGCCGTCCTCAGGCCGTTCGCCGAGGCCGAGGTGGACATCGCCACCCTCGCCAGTGCAATCGGCGACGAGGCCGAAAAAACCGATCCCAACGTGGTCAAGGCGGTGATCTCGCTGCAACCGGGAGAGACGGTCGGACGCGCCTTGTATTTCAGCCGCGCCCCTGTTCCTTGCGGTGAAGGGCCGCTCTATCATCACATCGGATTGTACGCTTTTCGCCGTCATGCGCTGGCCCGCTTCGCCGGGCTTCCCCGTGGCGACCTGGAACGGCGCGAACGCTTGGAGCAGTTGCGCGCGCTCGAGAACGGCATGCGCATCGACGCCGCTCTCGTTGACACTGTTCCCTTCGCTGTCGATACTCCCGCCGACCTTGCGAGGGGCCGGGAATTGCTGGCCAGGGGATCTTAAAGACAGGCCGACCAAGACCATGTCCGATGCGCAAAAAACCATCGCTTTCCAGGGCGCGCCGGGCGCCTATTCGGACTTGGCCTGCCGCGGCGCCCGCCCCGAATTGGAGACCCTGCCCTGCCGCGCCTTCGAGGACGCCTTCGCCGCCGTGCGCGACAGCCGGGCGGCGTTGGCGATGATCCCCATCGAGAACTCGGTGGCCGGAAGGGTCGCCGATATCCATCACCTGCTGCCGGCTTCAGGCCTCTACATCATTGGTGAACATTTCCAACGGGTGAACCATCATCTGCTCGGCTTGCCGGGGGCGGAGATTTCCGCCCTTACCCACGTGCACAGCCACATCCACGCCATCAACCAATGCCGCGACTTGATCCGGGAGCTGGGGATGGAACCGGTGGTGCATGCCGATACCGCCGGGGCGGCGGCGCACGTGGCGGCCAAAGGCGACAAAACACATGCCGCGATCGCCTCGGAACTGGCCGGGGAAATCGATGCTCTGGTGTCATTGAAGGCCAACATCGAGGATGCCGAGCACAACACCACCCGCTTTCTGATCATGGCCCGCGAGGCGATCGTCCCCCACCCCAAAACGGGATCGCTCATCACCAGTTTCGTCTTCCGCGTGCGCAACGTGCCGGCGGCGCTGTACAAAGCGCTGGGCGGCTTCGCCACCAACGGCGTCAACATGACCAAGCTGGAAAGTTATCTGGTCGGCGGCAACTTCACCGCCGCCCAGTTCTACGCCGATGTCGAGGGCCATCCCGAACACCGCGGGCTTCAACTGGCGCTAGAAGAATTGAACTTCTTCAGCCGCGAGGTGAAAATGCTCGGCACCTATCCGGCCCATCCCTACCGTCAGCAACAAAAAGCCGGGGACTGAGCGCTTTTTACCCCTGATGGCGACGCTGACGATCGAACCCCGCGGCGACACGAATCGGTGGCGCGATTGACGCCGCCACCAGGGCAGGTCGGGCTCTTCGGCATCGATCCGTCGGGTATGCGGCCTGACGGCTATCCGAGACGGTAAGCCCCAACAAACAACAATGCCGCCGTTTTCAACGGATTTCGGTATTAATTCCTTGGTAAGGACTGTCGTTTTAGCTTGGTCGCCACTTGAGCGGTTGATATTTTTCCACGATTCTGGCGTTCTGGGCCTGTTGCATGCTTCGTGGAGCTGCTACGAGAGAAATCCTATATGAAGAAGGCTTGGCGCCCGGTTCTTCTCTCAACAACCTTGGCCTTGCTGTCGGCATGCGCGCAAAACGTGGTCACGCCCGCGTTTTTTGATGGTTGCCTCGCCGACGCCCGGAAACGCGTCGAAGAGGCGAACTGGGAAAAGGCCCGGACCATAACCATCCGCATCAGGCAGAATGAGTTCGAGCCGATGGTTTTCCGGCTTGTCCAGGATCGGCCTTATGTTTTGGTCATCAACAACAACGATGAGAGTCTGCATTTTTTCCTCGCCCAGAAGTTCTTCCGCTCGATTGCCCTGGCCGAGGTGACCTCGGGCGAACAAATGTTCGTTGGCGGCTGCGCCGCCGTCGTCGCCGTCGAGCCGCAAAAGAATGTGGAACTCAGGTTCGTGGCCGTTCGCAACGGGCGTTACGATTTCGAGGACAGTCCCCACCTGCTCTCTTTCATCCGCCTGGGCAGCGCCAGCGGCTCCATATCCATCGAACCCGAAAAAAACTATTTTACCAAACCGGTCACCCTCCGCGCTCCCAAGCCCACTACGACAACACCCGTTGCTCCGGCAAGGACCACTCCCCTCGGTCC
>JAUXMA010000120.1 GCA_030623425.1 Rhodospirillaceae bacterium | reverse complement strand
GTCTACCTGTCAACTGACCCGGGGTCGGAAAAATGGGGCACCGATATTCTTGACGAAGACATGAACCTCGTCACCACCACCCCTTACGAATTCAATTGCGCGCTCGTTTTCATTCCGGGAGCGAACACTTGGCACTCTTTCCGCAAGCGGCCCATCAACGGCGTGCGGAAAACGATCATCATCAATTACGTCAAGGACGAATGGCGAGCCCGGCACGAACTCGCTTACCCTGATCAAGCCGTTGGCTGAAGCGGCGGCGCTCCGCGGAACGCCGGTGGCGGCTTTACGGGGACCGTGATGGGCTCCCCTTCAGGGCTCCTCAAGGATTGAGTCGAAAACAACCCACTGAATCATTATAAGTCATTAACCTTCCATGGACCATTTTTACATGATTCTGGTTTGATTACGCTTACATGAACGACCTCGACATTGGCGTCATTGGCAACTCCACCTTCGGCGCCCTCATCGACAGGCTCGGACGGGTGGTCTGGGCCTGTTTCCCCCGCTTCGACGGCGATCCGGTTTTTTCCTGTCTTCTCAACGGCGGCGGCAAGTCGGATTCCGAAACCGGCTTCTTCGACATCGAGGTTGAAAATTTCGCCCGCTCCGAACAGCATTACCAGCACAATACCGCCATCCTGACGACCACCCTTTTCGACAACCGCGGCGCGGCGCTCGAAATCACCGACTTCGCCCCGCGTTTCAAGAGACTCGAGCGGATGTTCCGGCCGATAATGATGGTCCGCCTGATCAGGCCCGTCATTGGCCACCCGCGCATCCGCGTCCGCCTTCGCCCCACCCATTCCTACAACGCCGAAAGGCCGCAGTGGACGCGCGGCTCCAACCATGTCCGTTACGTGGCCCCCAATTTGACCCTGCGTTGCACCACCGACGCACCGGTTTCGTTCGTGTTCAACGAAGTTCCCTTTGTTCTGGAAGAGCCGTTCACCCTGTTGCTGGGCGCCGACGAAAGCCTGACCACCCCGATCGAGGAAACCGGCCGCCAGTTCCTCGAACGCACTCACGATTATTGGCGCGAATGGTCGCGCTACTTGGCGATTCCCTTCGAATGGCAGGAGGCGGTAATCCGGGCCGCGATCACGTTGAAACTTTGCAGCTTCGAGGAAAGCGGCGCCATCATCGCCGCCATGACCACCTCCATCCCCGAGTCGCCAAACAGCGGCCGCAATTGGGACTACCGCTATTGCTGGCTGCGCGACGCCTTTTTCACGGTCAAGGCGTTGAACAGGTTGGGCGCGACGCGGACCATGGAAGGACACTTGCGCTATATCACCAACATCATCGTCGGCGCCGACAACGGCCATCTTCAACCCGTCTATGGCATCACCCTCGACAAGCGTCTGACCGAGGCCAAGGTGCCGACGCTCAGCGGTTATCGCGGCATGGGGCCGGTCCGCAAGGGCAATCAAGCCTATGAACACGTCCAGAACGACGTTTACGGCAGCGTCATCCTCGCCGCCACCCAGGCTTTTTTCGACGAGCGTTTGACCCGGCCGGGCGATCCGTACTTGTTCGAACGTCTGGAAGCGGTCGGCGGCCGGTGCCTGGACCTCTATGACAAACCGGACGCGGGACTGTGGGAACTGCGCACCAAGTCCAGGGTGCATACCTATTCCAGCGCCATGTGCTGGGCCGGCGCCGATCGGTTGGCGAAAATCGCCGACCGCCTGGACATGCCGTCCCGGGCCGCCTATTGGCGCGATAACGCCGATGGAATGCGCGAGGTGATCCTGAAAAAAGCCTTCGACGCCAAACAAAACAGTTTCGTCGAGAGTTTCAATGGCACGGAAGTGGATTGCAGTCTCCTACTGCTCTATGAACTCGGCTTCATTGAAGCCACTGATCGGCGCTTCGCCGGCACCGTGGAAGCCATCGAGCGGCGGCTCAAACACGGCAAACACCTCTTTCGCTACCTGCTGGAAGACGATTTCGGCAAGCCCAAAACGGCGTTCAATGTCTGCACTTTTTGGTTTATCGACGCGCTCGCCGCCACCGGGCGCGGCACGGAAGCGCGAGATTTATTCGAAAATATGCTAAACTGCCGCAACCACCTGGGATTGCTGTCCGAGGATATGGACCCGGAAACGGGGGAGCTGTGGGGAAACATCCCGCAGACCTATTCCATGGTCGGGCTCATTAACTCCGCCATGCTCTTGAGCAAAAAATGGAGAGAGGCGTTTTGAGACGTCTCGTCGTCGCTTCCAACCGCCTCACCGTCGCCACCGACACTCGGGCGCGGGCCGGGGGGTTGGCGGTGGCCCTTCTCGAGGTGATGCAGAGCCACGGCGGCCTTTGGTTCGGATGGAGCGGCAAGATCACGGCGAAGACGCCGGCCAAACCGACGCGCACCAGATCAGGCGCCATCACCTATGCGACCGTCGATCTGTCCCGCAAGAACTATGCCGAGTACTATAACGGTTTCGCCAACCGTTCCCTTTGGCCGCTGTTCCACTACCGCCTCGACCTGACGGCGTTCAACAAGCAGAATTATTCCGGCTACCTTCAGGTGAACACGCTGTTCGCCAGCAAACTCAGGCCGCTTCTCGAACCCGACGACCTCATCTGGATCCACGATTACCACCTCATTCCCATGGGCGAGGAGTTGCGCAAGACGGGAATCAAGCAGCCGATGGGGTTCTTTCTTCACACCCCTTTCCCGCCGATGGAGATTCTCACCGCCCTTCCCTCGCATCACGCTTTGGTCAGGGCGATATGCGCTTACGACCTGGTCGGCTTCCAGACCGAAAACGATTTGCGCGCCTTTCTCGATTACGTCGTTCACGAGGCCGATGGCGGCATGATGGGCGATCATTTGGTCCATGCCTTCGGCAGGACGCTCAAGGTCGAAGTCTTTCCCATCGGCATTGACACCGAATACATCGTCAAGACCGGCTTAATGGCGCCCCGGTCCGGTTTGGCCAAACGGCTGATGACGTTTCCCGGCGATTATGATCGGATCATTGGCGTCGACCGCCTGGATTACAGCAAGGGACTGGTCGAGCGATTCCATTCTTTCGAACGCTTTTTGGAAAACTATCCCGCCTATCGGGGCCGGGTGATGCTGATGCAAATCGCCTCGCCGTCCCGCTCCGAGGTGCCGGAGTACAGAGACATCTGCCGTGTCCTGGAAGCCAAAGCCGGTCACATCAACGGCCGATTCGCCGAATTCGACTGGGTGCCCATCAATTATCTGAACAAAAGCTTCACCCGCCACAACCTGATCGGGCTGTACCGGGCCAGCCGCATCGGTTTGGTGACTCCCCTTCGCGACGGCATGAATCTGGTGGCCAAGGAATACGTGGCGGCGCAAAACCACCATGATCCCGGCGTTCTGGTGCTGTCGCGTTTCGCCGGCGCGGCGCGGGAACTGGATGCCGCCCTGATCGTCAATCCCTACGATTTCGACGCCGTCGCCGATGCCATCGCCAGCGGCCTCGAGATGTCCCTGGAGGAACGGCGCGAGCGGTGGACGGCGATGATGGAGACGGTGCGAAACAACACCTTTCAAAGCTGGGGCAAAAGTTTCCTCAAGGTTCTCAAAAAAGCTCCCTATGAGTGACGGGAAAGAGCTCCGGACCGCCCTCATCGCCGATATCGGCGGCACCAGCGTCCGTTTCGCTCTCGCCCAAGCCGGCGGCCCGGCGCGGCAAGTGAAGGTGCTATCCTGCGAAGACTTTTCCGGTCCGGAGGCGGCGGCGCGGGCCTACCTGGAAGGGATTGGCAAAAACGGCCTGGCGGCGCCCGGCGACGGCGCTTTCGCCGTCGCTTCGCCGGTCACCGGCGACCGGGTGAAAATGACCAATCACCCCTGGTCCTTTTCCATCGCCCAGGTGCGCCGGCGTCTCGACCTGGAGAGCTTGCAAGTGATCAATGATTTCACCGCCATCGCCTTGTCCGTTCCCCGACTGACGGCGGCGGACCGCCTTAAGGTGGGCGGCGGCGAAGCGGCGCCCGACGCCCCGATCGCCGTTCTCGGTCCCGGTACCGGGCTCGGCGTGTCGGGCTTGCTGCCAACGGGCGCCGGCTGGACGCCCCTGGAGACGGAAGGCGGCCACGTGACCATGGCGGCGGCCAACGACCGCGAACAAGCGGTCCTCGCCGTCCTCCGTCAATCGTTTGGCCACGTCTCCGCCGAGCGGGTGATATCCGGTCCGGGTTTATCCAACCTGTACGTGGCGATTCGCCGGTTGGACGGCCTGGATTCGACGGCCGAACCGACGCCGGCCGAGGTGACCGGGCGGGGCCTTGACGGCTCCTGTCCGATCGCCGCCGAAGCGCTTTGGATGTTCTCCGCCATGCTCGGCACCGTCGCCGCCGACCTGGCCTTGAGTCTCGGCGCCCGCGGCGGTGTCTATGTGGCCGGCGGCATCGTCCCGAAACTGGGGGAGGCTTTCGCCACCTCGCCGTTCCGCCGCCGCTTCGAGGACAAGGGACGCTTTTCCGGCTATCTCGCCGCCATCCCCACCTTCGTCATCACCCACGAACTGCCCGCCTTCATCGGCCTCGGCGAGCTCCTCGAATGAAAAGTCAAGCGTTTCGACTGGGACGGGAGGCTTTTTTTTGGCTCCTCGACGAATCAAATGGAATCGCCTGGATCAGGCGGCCTGATTTGTCGTCGATTCGGTGAGAAGGGCGTAAAGCGCCTCGGCGTCACTGGTCCCGCGCAGCTTTTCGCAAACCATCTTGTCGCGAAGAAGCCTGGAGACCCGGGCCAAGGCCTTGAGATGATCGGCGCCCGCCGTTTCAGGAGCCAACAACAGGAAAATCAAGTCCACCGGTTGTTCATCGACGGATTGGAAATCGACGGCGTTTTCCAGGCGGGCGAACAGGCCGTGGAGGGTGGCCAGATTGGGCAGTTTACCGTGAGGAATGGCGATGCCATTGCCGACGCCGGTGGTTCCCAGTCTTTCCCGCTCCATGAGAACGTCGAAAATGGCGTGTTCGTGCAGTCCGGTGATGTCGGCGGCGCGCCGGGAGAGGTCCTGCAGAGCTTGTTTCTTGGAAGTCGCGCGCAGATTGGCGACGACGCTCTCCGTCGTGATCAGGTCGGTGATCTCCATGGCTTTTCCCGGTAACCTACGTTTATTGGGTGTTTTTCGGATCGATCCAGCCGATGTTGCCGTCGCCGCGCCGGTAGATCACGTTGAAATCTCCGTGGGCACGGTTGCGGAACATCATTATCGGCGAATCGTCCAAATCCATGCGCGTGACCGCCTCGCCGACGGTGAGGGTGGCAATTTCGTGAGGCATTTCGGCGATGATGACTGCTTTGGCATCGGCCAACGCATCCCCTTCCTCGCCCGCCGAAGCAATGATCGAATACTGGGCCGGTAAAGCTTCCACGTTGGATTGGCTTTTATGATGATCGCGAAGGCGTTTCTTGTGACGCCTAAGCTGCTTGGCAACGCGATCCAACGCTTTATCGAAGGCGGTGTAGGCATCGTCGGTCGTGGAATGGCCCTGCATCACCGTGCCGCGACGGGCATGGACCGAGATGTCGGCGCGGAACAAATGTCCTTCGCGTGAGAAGACGATACTGGATTCCATGGCCCTTTCAAAATACTTGGTAACTGTGGCGGTCAGATTTTCCATGACGTGGCCGCGCAAGGCCTCGCCAACATCCACATGTTTGCCTTTGATGGATATGTTCATGAAAGCACGCAGTTCCGACCGAATAAGTCCCTAGTGTTCCGTCTCATCTATAAGGTACCCATACGATCGTTGTTCCCGTTTCCTCGGGGGCCGCCCCCGCGGCCCCCGAGGAAACGGGAAAAACGATCCTTTGGGCGGCCCTGCAAGGTTTCCGGACGTCGTCGCGCGCCGCTTGTGATGGACGGCCACCACGGCTTTGGCCCATGCCAAATGGTT
>JAUXMA010000126.1 GCA_030623425.1 Rhodospirillaceae bacterium | reverse complement strand
TGTGCCGGCATCACGGCGCAGCATCCGACGCCGACCACGGGGCAAGGAGAGACGTCACAAACGCCTCCAGTTATTCGGATAGGCTCTTAATGGCAGTCTTTGCGCTTCACTGTGAATGCGGCGGATGAACGGGACCGGGGACAATAACATCGCCGTCTTGCCGGCGGAACGGGTGGCTGGCGGAAACTCCGGTTCCGGCGGACGCATGGCGACTGTTTTGCAGGTCCTGCCGGCGCTGGGCGCCGGCGGCGGAGTCGAGCGCGGGACGGTGGAAATCGCCCAGGCCATCGTCGAGGCCGGCGGCCGCGCTCTCGTCGCCTCGGCGGGCGGGCCTTTGCAACATGACCTGAAGCGAGCCGGGGCGGAACATTTCCTGCTGCCGGTCGACAGCAAAAACCCGCTGGTGATGCAAGCTAACATTGCCCGCCTGAGCGATCTGATCAGCCAACAGAGCGTCGACATCGTGCATGCGCGCTCGCGGGCCCCGGCATGGAGCGCCTATTTCGCCGCCAAACGGACGGACCGGCGATTCATTACCACTTTTCACGGCCCGTACGGGGCGGGCAGCTGGCTAAAGCGCCACTTCAGCTCGGTGATGACCAAGGGCGAGCGGGTGATCGCCATTTCCGCTTTCATCGCCAGCCATGTCCGGCGGGTCTACGGGCTTCCGGCGGCAAAAATCCGCGTCATCCACCGGGGAGTCGACCTTTCCCGTTTCACTACCGACAACGTCACCGCCGAGCGGATGGTGACATTGGCTAAAATGTGGCGCCTCGCCGACGGCTTGCCGGTGATCATGCTGCCCGGACGCCTGACGCGCTGGAAGGGACAGACGGTGTTCATCAGCGCCATCGCCGCATTGGCGAGGCGCGACATTCGTTGTCTATTGGTCGGTTCGGACCAGGGCCGCGGCGGTTACCGCCGTGAACTGGAGGCCCTGATCACCAAAAACAATCTCGGCGAGATCTTCCGCGTCGTCGGCCATTGCAGCGACATGCCGGCGGCCTACATGTTGACCGACATAATAGTCTCCGCCTCCACGGAACCGGAAGCTTTCGGGCGGGTGGTTCCCGAGGCCCAGGCGCTGGGCCGGCCCGTCGTCGCCTCCAACCACGGCGGCGTCCGCGAGACCATTGTCGAGGGCGAGACCGGCTGGCTGGTCCCGCCCGCCGACGCCGACGCCCTTGCCGCCACCATCGCCCATGTGCTCGACCTCAAGAAACCGGCACGCCAACGGCTGGCCGAAAAAGCCATCGCCAACGTGCGGGAGAACTTTTCCAGACAGACCATGTCGGCCAAGACCTTGGAGGTCTACAACGAGGTTTTGCATTTGAAAGAATCGTCTTGATGCCGGCGGCGGAGCCGTCGCGGATCCTGATCATCAAGCTGGGGGCGCTGGGCGATTTTATCCAGGCCCTGGGTCTTTTCGCCGCCATCCGCCGGCATCACGCCGATGCCCATATCACCCTGCTGACCACCGATCCCTTCGCCGCTTTCGCCGCCGCCAGCGATTATTTCAACGACGTCTGGACCGGCGGCCGCCCCGCCGGCCTTGACCTCATCGGCTGGTTCGGCCTTCGCCGACGCCTGCGGCAAGGCGGCTTCGAGCGCGTCTACGATCTCCAGACCTCGGCCCGGTCATCGTTTTACTACCGCCTGTTGTGGCCGGATTCCTATCCTGAGTGGTCGGGAATCGCCGCTGGCTGTTCGCACCCCCATGACAACCCGCGCCGGGATTTCATGCATACCATCGACCGCCAAGCCGAACAGTTGCTGATGGCCGGCATCGCCGACGTGCCGCCGCCCGACCTGTCATGGGTCAAGGCCGACATTGGCCGCTTGCGGCTCAAGGATCGCTTCGCCCTCTTGGTGCCGGGCGGGGCGGCGCACCGTCCGGGCAAGCGCTGGCCGGAGGAACGTTTCGGCGGGCTGGCCCGGTGGCTGGCGGGGCGGCAGATCGAACCGGTGCTGCTGGGCAGCGAGGCCGAGGCGAGCCTTTTGGATACGGTTGCCGGCGGCCGCCCCGGCATCAGAAGCCTCGCCGGGAAGACGGATCTCATCGACATCGCCGCCCTCGCCGCCGCCGCCATCCTCGCCGTCGGCAACGACACCGGGCCGATGCACCTGATCGCCGCCGCCGGCTGCCCCTCGCTGGTGCTCTATTCCGACGATTCCGATCCGGCCCTGTGCGGCCAGCGCGGCGCCGACGTGACGATCCTTCGGCGACGACGACTCTCCGCCCTCTCCGTCGAGGAGGTGACGGGAAAGTTGACGAATCGGTTGGCTTCTTGACAGGTAACCAAATCACCTTACATTTCGTCACCAATACAAGGTCTGGGCCGCGGACGGTTTATCATGGTCGCCATCACCTTACCGGACGGCAGCGTCCGCACCTTTGACGAGTCCGTCACCGGCTTGCAAGTCGCCGCCGACATCGGACCGGGCCTCGCCAAGGCGGCGTTGGCCGTGCGCGTCAACGGCGAGATGAAGGACTTGTCGGAACCGATCGAAAGCGACGGGGAAATCTCCATTGTCACGGCCAAGGACGAGGACGCGCTGGAACTCATCCGCCACGACGCCGCCCATGTCATGGCCGAGGCGGTCAAGGAGTTGTTCCCCGAAACCCAGGTGACCATCGGACCAGCCATCGACAACGGTTTTTATTACGACTTCGCCCGCCCGGCCCCTTTCATCCCTGAAGATCTGGAGAAGATCGAGGCGCGCATGTTGGAAATCGTCGGCCGCGACGAGACCATCACCAGGGAGGTATGGAAGCGCGACGAGGCCATTTCCTTCTTCCACGACCGGGGCGAGCTGTACAAGGCGGAGATCATCCGCGATTTGCCCGGGGACGAGGAAATCTCGGTCTACCGCCAGGGCGATTTCATCGACCTCTGCCGGGGGCCGCATCTGCCGTCGACGGGCAAGCTCGGAAACGCCTTCAAGCTGATGAAGTTGGCCGGCGCCTATTGGCGCGGCGATGCCAGAAACGAAATGCTTCAACGCATCTACGGCACCGCCTGGGCCAGCGACAAACAGCTGAAAGCCCACCTCAACATGCTGGAGGAGGCTGAAAAACGCGATCACCGCCGCTTGGGGCGCGAGATGGGCCTCTTTCATTTGCAGGATGTCGCCGCCGGCTCGGTCTTTTGGCATCCCAAGGGATGGAAACTCTATCGCAACATCCAGGATTACATGCGCTGGCGCCTCGAAGCGGCCGGATATATCGAGGTCAACACCCCGCTGTTGGTCGACCGCCGCCTGTGGGAGGCGTCCGGGCACTGGGAGAAGTTCCGCGAGTACATGTTCACCACCGAGGACGAGGACAAGGTGCTGGCCTTGAAGCCCATGAACTGTCCCTGCCACGTGCAGATCTACCGCCAGGGCACCACCAGCTACCGCGATCTGCCCATCCGCATGGCCGAATTCGGATCCTGCATCCGCAACGAACCGTCGGGCGCCATTCACGGGTTGATGCGGGTCCGCGCCTTCACCCAGGACGACGCCCATATCTTCTGCACCGAAGAGCAGATCACCGCCGAGACCAAGGCCTTCTGCGAACTGCTCTTGGCCATCTACAAAGACTTCGGTTTCGATGACGTGGTCGTCAAGTTCGCCGACCGGCCGCCGCTGCGGGCCGGTTCCGACGAAACCTGGGACAAGGCCGAGGAGGCGCTGAAGGAAGCCACCGCCGCCACCGGCTTGGAAGTCGAGCTCAATCCCGGCGAAGGGGCCTTTTACGGGCCGAAGTTGGAATTCGTCTTGCGCGATGTCATCGGCCGCGAATGGCAGTGCGGCACCTTGCAGGTGGATTTCGTTTTGCCCGAACGCCTGGACGCCACTTTTATCGGCAAGGATGGCGACAAACACCGGCCGGTCATGCTGCACCGGGCGATCTTGGGTTCCTTCGAGCGTTTCATCGGCATTCTGATCGAACATTACGCCGGCAAGCTGCCGTTCTGGCTGGCCCCGCTTCAGGTGGTGGTCGCCACCATCACCGGCGACGCCGACGATTACGCGCGCCGGGTCCATGGCGCCTTGAAGGAAGCCGGTCTCGCCGCCGAAATGGACCTGCGCAACGAGAAGATCAATTACAAAATCCGCGAGCACAGCTTGGCCAAGGTCCCGGTCATCCTCGTGGTCGGTAAGCGCGAATCACAGCAAGAGACCGTCGCGATACGTCGGCTGGGTGGAAAACCCCAAGAAATTCTTGCAGTTGCGGAGGCAACCGCTAGACTGAAAAAGGAAGCTCGCGGTCCGCTTGCGAAGTGAAGTCGCGCCCGGGCCATGTCAACCGACACAACCGAGGGAGATTGTTAAATAGCGAGACGACCCTTTACCCAGCCACCGGTCCGCGAAGGACCGCGTGTCAATGAATCGATCGATGCGTTGAACATCCGCGTCGTTGACGCCAATGGTGAAATGGTCGGCGTCGTGTCCGTGGAGGAAGCTATTGAAATGGCATACGAAGCCGGCCTGGATTTGGTCGAGGTTTCGCCCAATGCCGATCCTCCGGTCTGCAAGATTCTCGACTACGGCAAATTCAAGTACGAGAACCAGAAGAAAAAACACGAAGCCCGCAAAAAGCAGAAAACCATCGACGTCAAGGAAATCAAGATGCGTCCCAGCATCGACGTCCATGACTATGATGTCAAAATGCGCAATGTGCGCCGTTTTTTGGGTGACGGCGACAAGGTCAAGATCACCATCCGTTTCCGCGGCCGCGAGATGGCCCACCAGGAACTTGGCATGAAAATGCTCGACCGGGTTCGCGAGGAACTGGCCGAACTGACCAAGGTCGAGCAGTTTCCGAAACTGGAAGGCCGGATGATGACCATGGTCATCGCCCCGAAATAAAAATGTCGGTGACGGCATACTAAGGGACATGTGCGCTTAAAACAGGCTTCACAAAGCTGCCGTTATGCCCGCTTATCGATGATTTCCCGCCATGCGAAGCAAGGGGCGTTCGAGTCCGGGTTTAGCCGAGGAGCGGAAGTCGCTGTTATCCAAACCAGGGCGGTTTCAGCGCCTTTGTCTTACCGATTCAAGCAGCCTTGAAAAGGGGCCGGGACGTCCCTTGAAGCAGGCGCTCTATTTGGCAATTGAAAACCGGCCCCGGTCCTTGTCATACTATCGGCTGAGGGTTGGTTTTGGGGGGAATCTTGAGGCGGTTATTGGTTTTTTTGATCTTATTGGTCCTTTTTACCTTGCTGATGACGGGGCTGATGATGATTGCCGGAGGCGGCGTATCGTCGGCCACGCCCGCCCCGAGCGTCGACCGGGATGCCTTGTTCTGGAACTCGATAAAAGACAGCGACGACGCGGACATGTTCCAAGAATACCCGCGCCAGCACCCGAACGGCGGCTTTGCCGGTCTGGCGAGGCTAAAGATCAAGAAATTGAAAGCGGCAAGACAACTCGCCGCCGCCGCGCCGCCGAAGCAGGCGGTTCCCAAGGCCGCCGTCGGCGTTTACCCTCAAGGCTTCAAGCCCGGCACCACCTTCAAAGACTGCCCGGAGTGCCCGGAGATGGTGGTCATTCCGGCGGGCAGCTTGCGCATGGGGGACGTGAGCGGCGGTGGCGGTAGCGACGAAAAGCCTGTTCATACGGTCCGCGTTCCCAAGCCTTTTGCGGCCGGCAAGTTCGAGGTGACGCGGGAAGAATTCGCGGCGTTCGTCAATGCCACGGGTCACGGCTCGGGAGACGGTTGTTATGTTTATAACGGCAGCAAGTTTTC
>JAUXMA010000007.1 GCA_030623425.1 Rhodospirillaceae bacterium | reverse complement strand
GCCGCTCATGGGCGACATGGCCCATTCGGTGCGTATTACGCTGGGTTCGGATGGGGTAGGGATGGTTCCCGGCTCCGTGGGGCAAAACGGATGACGGCAGTTTTTCTAGGCTTTTTTCTTCGAATGCTCGGAGGAGCCTTCATCGTCGCCCTGCTCATAGGGGGGGTGAAGCGGCTAACGCACAAACCACGGTAGGTTCGTAAAGCTTGGCGTCGGGCCGCCAGGAAGCCTCGCCGGAATACCAATTTCGACGACCTTCTGTGGGCCGCGTCCCCATGGACCACCGGCTCACGCCGATTGCCGGACCAGAGTCCATCGGCCCGCCGCCGCCATTGACAGCGGCGCCGGCGGCGACGATGTTGCCACCATGGCCATCACCGTCGAGCGCATTTTTCGCTATCCGGTCAAGGGGCTCTCGGCCGAGCCCTTGCCTTCCGTCCGCCTTTCGGCGGCGCGGGGCATCGAGCACGACCGGCACTTCGCCATCGCCCTGCCGTCGACCCGCTTCGACGCCGACAGACCCGAATGGCTGCCCAAGACAGCCTTCCTGATGCTGATGCGGAACGAACGGCTGGCCAAGCTGGAGACCCGTTTCGACGCCGCCGAAGGGCGGCTCACCATCTTTCGCGGCGGCAAGCAGGTGGCCACGGGCCGAATCACCACGCCGGTCGGCCGCGCCGTCATCGAGGACTTCTTCGCCGCCTACATGCAAAAGGAAAGCCACGGCAAGCCGCGTCTCATCGAGGCGCCGCCGGAGCACATGTTCACGGATCACCGCCAGCCGGTGATCTCGCTGATCAACCTGGCCTCGGTCAAGGATTTGGAGAGGGTCGCCGGCGGCGACGTCGATCCCTTACGCTTTCGCGGCAACCTGTACTTGCAAGGTGGCGAGCCGTGGGCCGAGTTCGGCTGGCTGGGCAAGGAAATCGCCATCGGCCGGGTGCGGGCGAAGGTGACGGCGCGCATCGACCGTTGCGCCGCCGTCAACGTCAACCCGGCGACCGGCGAGCGCGACATGAACCTGCTTAAGGACCTGCAAAAAGGCTTGGGCCACGCCGACATGGGCATCTACGCCGAAATCACCGCCGCCGGCGCCATCTCGGCGGGAGACGTGCTGAAGGTCAAGGGATAATCAGGCCGTCAGGTCAAGGTCTTTTGCGGCGGCGGTTCGGTTTCGGCCTCGCCATCCGGCCGGGCCTCGAGCGGGCCCGCCGTGGCGTTGGCGGTCTGGCCGCCGCCGGAAGAGGTGCTGTCGGCGACCAATCGCGGCGACTTGTCGTTGCGGCCGCGACCAGCCTGGCCGTCCTGCTGAGCGTCGCGGCCAGTGTGAATGACGCGGTAATAATGTTCGGCATGCTGGAAAAACCCTTCGGCGGCGATGCGGTCGCCGGACGAAAACGCGTCACGGGCCATGACCAGGTATTTGTCCAGCACCTGCTGAGCCGTTCCCCGGATCTTGGTTTCCGGACCGTTGCTTTCGATGTTAATCGATTTGGACGAAGAATGGCGCCTGCCGTTGTTGCGGGAACGTCCTCGTCTGGGATTGGAACCGTGTTTCATCTCACTCGTTGTTTGTTGGCTGGGTTTCTTCCCCCCGGCCAGGGCTTGCCCCCGCACGGCTCTACCGAACCGTAAGGCGAAAATCCGCTATTTTGGCTTCAGCCCGGGAAAAGGGGCGTCTCGACGCCCGTTAATGGGTATCCAAAGGCCCACCTGGCGACCCGGACTTATGTTTATAACTAATCGGGAAACGGGCACATTCCAACCCTTTTTTTTTGGTCACCGATCACCGGCGCTCTGGCACAATCACCAAGCAGCGTTCAATTTTTGATAAATCTCGTTTGATATCAATTAGTTGAAGCCCATACCGCCGAATCATGGCGGCCACCGGGGCGGCCTGGCCGGCGCCGATTTCTAGAAAAACGGCGCCGTCTGTTGCCAACAATCCACACAATTGCGGGAGCAAGGCCCGGTAAGCGTCCATGCCGTCGGGCCCGCCCGTGAGCGCCTGCCTGGGCTCGAAAGCGGCCACTTCCGGTGCTAAACCGGCCAACTCGCCGTCGCCGACATAAGGCGGATTGGCAACGATCAGGTCGAACCGGAAACGCAAGCCGCCGCCCCAATCGGCGAGGACGAAACGAGCTCGCTCCGCCACTCCCAAGCTCAGCGCGTTGGCGGCGGCGGTGGCGAGAGCGGCGGCGCTGATATCGACGCCGATCCCCCAGGCGGCGGGCAGTTCGCTGAGCAACGCCAGCAACAGGCAGCCGCAGCCGGTGCCGAGATCGAGAATGGAGATCCCGGCATCGCCGCCGGGAAGGCGATCGAGGGCCGCCTCGACGAGGGTTTCCGTCTCGGGACGGGGGATGAAGGTGTCGGCGGTGACACGCATCGGCAGGCTCCAGAATTCGCGCAGGCCGAGAATCCTGGCCAGCGGCTCGCGGCGTCCCCTTCTCGCCACCAGGTCGGCCAGGCGGGCGCCCTCGCCGGCGCTTAATGGGCGTTCGGGATGGCCGTACAGCGTCGCCTGATCGACGCCAAGCACCGAGCTCATCAACACCCTGGCGTCAAGCCTGGCCGAAGCGATTCCCGCCACCGACAGGCGGCGGCTGGCCTCGTCGAAAGCGGCGCCAACGGTGTCCGGCAAGGTCATGTGATTTCGGCCAGGATACTGGCCTGGTCTTCGGCGATGAGGGCGTCGACGAGATCATCGAGGTCGCCGTCCATGATCCTGTCCAGTTTATGCAAGGTCAGGTTGATGCGGTGGTCGGTAACCCGCCCTTGTGGGAAATTGTAGGTGCGGACGCGCTCGGAGCGGTCCCCCGAACCGATCTGGCTCTTGCGGATGGCGGCACGTTCGGCGTCCCGCTCTTGCCGTTCCTTCTCATACAGCCTGGCGCGCAACACCCGTATCGCCTTGGCCTTGTTTTTGTGCTGGGACTTCTCGTCCTGCTGGCTGACGACGATGCCGCTGGGCAGGTGGGTGACGCGGACGGCGCTGTCGGTGGTGTTGACGGACTGGCCGCCGGGGCCGCTGGCGCGGAAAACGTCGATGCGCAAGTCCTTTTCCTCGATCTTGATGTCCACTTCCTCGGCCTCCGCCATCACCGCCACCGTCGCCGCCGAAGTATGGATGCGGCCGCTCGATTCCGTCGCCGGGACACGCTGCACGCGGTGAACGCCGGATTCGAATTTCAGCCGCGCGAAAACGCCGCGCCCGGCGACCGAGGCGATGGCTTCCTTGCACCCGCCGATGCCGGTTTCACTCAAATTCATGACCTCGAATTTCCATCTCCTCGCCTCGGCGTAACGCTGGTACATGCGGAACAGGTCGGCGGCGAAAAGCGCCGCTTCCTCGCCACCGGTTCCGGCACGCACCTCGAGGATGGCGTTTTTCTCGTCGGCGGCATCCTTGGGCAGCAGCAGGACCCGGATCTGGCGTTCCAATTCCGGGAGCCTTTCCTTGAGGTCCTTGTATTCCGTCTCGGCGAGGACTTGCATTTCCTTGTCGCCGTCCTCGTCGGCCATCAGGCTGGCCAAGTCCCCCATCTCGTCTTTGACCTTCCGCCACGCGTTGATGGCCTCGACCACCGGCGTCAGCTCGGCACATTCCTTGGACAATCGCGCCAAGTCCGCCGCCGAGCTGGCGTCCCGGCTGGCCAGGGCGTTCGTCAATTCCTCGTAACGGGCGACGACCCGGTTCAGGTTTTCTTCCAGGGCCACGGAAATCTATTCCTCTTTCCCGTTGGCATCGCCGGCGCCGCCGCCGAGGTTGAACAGGCGCCTGAGAATGCGTTCGACCGTGTTCCAATCCTCTTGCCTGGCGGCATCCGCGCGCATCACCTCGGAAGGGCCGTGCAGCAACCGGTTGACCAGCAGCCGCGTCGCCTTGTCGGCATCGTCGCCGACCTCGGCCAGGACTCCTTCGCGCACCGCCTCGAAATGCCGGCGCAGGCCGGTAAGAGCCGGAACGGCGGTGCGTTCCGCCCGCCCGAGGAGGAATGCGGCGACTTCGGCATCGACGATCCCGAAGGCCGCCTCGGCCTCGATCCCGCGGGTGGCGCGCCCTTCCAAGGCGACCCGCTCCAAATCGCCCAAATCATACAGGAAAGCGCCGTCAATACGGTTAACGGCCGGCTCGACATCGCCGGGAATGGCGGTATCGATCAAATAGATGGGTTTGCGGCGGCGCCGGGTCAGGGACGCCGTGATCATGTCGGCGGTGACAACGTGGCGGCGCGTTCCCAAAGACGTCAGAACGATGTCGGCCTTGATCAGCAGCTTGGCCAAGGATTCGAAAGACGCCACGTGACAATCGAGGACACGGGCCAAGGTTTCCGCCGTGGCCTCCGTCGGGTGGGTGACCGTCAGGTCGCCAAGGCCGGCGGAAATCAGGTTTTCGGCCACCAACTCGCCCATTTCGCCGCTACCGATCAAAAGACCGGCGCAGCGGCCGAGATCGCCGTGCAGGTCGCGCGCCAGCTCGACCGCCGCCGAAGCGATGGATACCGGCCGTTCGCCGATCGTGGTTTCATTGCGCACACGCTTGGCGGCGGCGTAGGCCGCCTGCAGAAGCGCTTCCAGTTCGTCGCCGATCATTCCACGGTTTTTGGCGATTTTATGACTGGCCTTGACTTGGCCGAAAACCTGGGGCTCGCCGAGCATCATGCTGTCGAGGGAGGCCGGGACGGTGAAAATATGGCGCACCGCCTCGGCGTCGCTGAACGTGTAGATCTGGCCGTCGAGATCGGTCGGGCTCACTCCCCCATGCGCGGCCATGGCCTTGATGATGCCTTGGACGGCGGCTTGATGATCGTCATGGATCGTCTGAATCTCGATTCGGTCGCAAGTGGCGAGCACCAGGGCCTGGCCGATTCCCGACAGGCGCAGGCGCTCGAAAAATGCCGGCAAAGCCCGGTCCTCAATGAATAGACGGTCACGCAACATCATCGAACTGGAACGATGATTGGTGCCGACGACAAGAGGCCGGCCTTGCGTGGAAAAGGGTTCGGCCATGACGGAATAGCTAGCGGTAACGGGCGAGATGGTCCTCTATGGCGGCCAGAGGCACTTCCGTTTGCTCGCCCGATTCCATGTCGCGGATCGTCGCCGCCTGCCTCGCCAGTTCGTCTTCACCCAGCAACACGGCGGCGCGGGCATTGACCTTGTTTGCATGTTTCATGCGTTTGCGCAGGCTGCCGGAAAAAGCCAGATCGACGGCGAACCCGGCGCGCCGCAGCCGTTGGGTCAGAGCCAGCGCCCTCCCTGCCATGCCGTCGGCGGCGGGTACGACCGCAATCGGCCGGTCCGGCGGCGGCGGATCGTCGATCATCATGCTCAATCGTTCGACTCCCGCCGCCCAACCGGTTCCGGAGGTGGGCGTGCCGCCCATCTGATCGATCAGCCCGTCGTAGCGGCCGCCGGCGACAAGCGCGCCCTGGGCGCCAAGGGTGTCGGTGGTGAACTCGAAAGCGGTATGACAATAATAATCCAAACCCCGAACCAAGCGGGGGTTGATGCGAAAGCTGATGCCGGCGGTGTCAAGCCCCTCTAGCAGGTCATCGAAAAATTGCCTTGAGACGTCGTTGAGACTATCGCTCAGCAGCGGCGCCCCGGCAACGATGGCGCGGTCGCCTTGGTCCTTGGAATCGAGAATGCGCAGGGGATTGCGCATCAGACGGGCGAGGCTGTCCCGGGATAGCTCGGAGCGGCGCTGGCTAAGATAATCCACCAGCTTGTCCCGGTAGGCCTTGCGGCTTTCGGCATCGCCAAGGCTGTTCACTTCGCAGGTGACCTTTCCCTCGACGCCCAAGGCGGTCAGAAAATCAGCACCCAAGGCAATGACTTCCACATCCCCCAAAGGCTGGGCGACTCCCAGCAATTCCACGCCGACCTGGTGGAACTGGCGTTGCCGTCCCTTCTGGGGGCGTTCGTAACGGAACATGGGACCCCGGCAGAAGAATTTCAGCGGCAGCTTCTGGGCCATGCCGTTGGTGATGAAGGCACGGGCTACTCCGGCGGTGTTTTCCGGGCGGAGCGCCAGGCTTTCGCCGTTCTTGTCCTCGAAAATATACATTTCCTTGGTCACGATGTCGGAGGCTTCGCCGAGCGTCCGGGTGAACACTTCCTTGAACTCGAAAATGGGAGTCGATATCTCGGCATAGCCGTAACGGCCGGCAACCTGGTGGGCGGTTTCCTCCACCAATCGATGCCGCCGCATGGCCTCGGGCAGGATATCGTAAGTGCCGCGAACCGGCTGCAAAAAAGGCATTGCCTGTTCGGTCCGTTCTACTGCGCGGCGATGGTTGCCGTCGGCCCGTTTGCCGAGCCGTTCCGGGACCCGGCCGAAGCCGCTTTCGGTTTTGCGAAGCGGTTGCTTACGTAATCATCGACAATCCGCAGGAACTCTTCGGCGATGTCGGGGCCGCGGAGAGTCCGGACTTTCTTGCCGTCGATGAAAACGGGCGCCGCCGGCTCCTCGCCAGTGCCGGGAAGACTGATGCCGATATCCGCGTGTTTGCTCTCCCCGGGGCCGTTGACAATACATCCCATGACGGCCAAGCTCATGTTCTCAACCCCCGCATGGGCCTCGCGCCAGACGGGCATTCGGTCGCGGACATGGCGCTCGATCCTGGCGGCAAGGTCCAGGAAAACGGTACTGGTGGTCCGGCCGCAGCCCGGACAGGCGGTCACCGGCGGCGAAAACGAACGCAGTCCCACGGCCTGCAGGATTTCCTGGGCGACGACGACCTCTTGTGTTCGCTGGCCGCCGGGTTCGGGCGTCAACGAAACGCGGATGGTATCGCCGATGCCTTCCTGCAAAAGCACCGCCATCGCCGCCGTCGAGGCAGTGATTCCCCTCGATCCCATGCCCGCTTCCGTCAGACCCAGATGCAGGGCATGATCGCACCGCGCCGCCAGGTCGCGGTACACCGCGATCAGATCCTGGACACCGCTGACTTTACACGAAAGAACGATTTTGTCCCGTGTCAGCCCCAGTTCCTCGGCCCTGGCGGCGCTTTCGAGTGCCGAAACGACGAGGGCCTCGCGAATGACATCGCCGGCATCGCGGGGATTGGCCGAGGCGGCGTTGGCGTCCATCATCCGGGTGGCCAGGTCGTTGTCGAGACTTCCCCAGTTGACACCGATGCGCACCGGCCGGTCATGTTTCAAGGCGATGTCGATCATCGTCGAAAACCGTCGATCCCGTTTCTTTCCGCCGCCCACATTGCCCGGATTTATGCGGTATTTCGCCAAGGCCTCGGCGCAGCTCGGGAAGTCCGAAAGCAATTTGTGGCCGATATAGTGAAAATCGCCGACCAGAGGAACGTCGATCCCGATGCTGTCCAGTTTTTCCCGGATATAGGGAACCGCCTTGGCCGAATCGGCGCGGTCGACGGTTATGCGAACCACCTCCGAACCGGCGCCGGCAAGAGCGGCCACCTGGAACACCGTCGATTCAACATCGCCGGTGTCGGTGTTGGTCATCGATTGAACCATCACCGGCGCATCGCCGCCAATGGCGAGGGCGCCAATCTTCACCGCGACACTTTTGCGCCGCCGAACAGGAAGGTTGCGAATGGACATGCCGTGGCCTTTATCTCGCGGGCTTGACACCCGCCGCCAATATTTGCCGCAACGTTGATCTCCCGGTCAATGCCGGATTCCCTAGCGCTGCCACATCCTTTCCACCTAAGGCGCCGCCAAAGGATGGTGAAGATGCCGCGGGCGGGGTCAGTCTTGAACCGCCGTGCCTTCGCGCAAGCGCTCGATATCCAGGGATATGCCGTGCCGCACCGTTCCCACCGGGCCGATGGATGGCACGGCCTCGCCATCGACCAAAATCTCGAGAGCGCCGGCGTTGCCGGTCAATAGTTTCAGTCCTGGACGATCGGGGACACGATAACTGTCGCCGGGCCGCAGCAAGCGTGTCAGCATCAACTGGTTGCCGATGTCATCGCGCACTTGAATCCAGCTGTTGGATTTAGCCCGCACCAAGATGCGGGAGCCGGCGTTATCGGCGCCGAAAACGCGACCCGCGCGAATCATTCCCGCCTTCTCTTGCAAGGAAGCGGGAGCAGCGGCCAATTGTTCGGGTTTTGGCGGTTCGCCGATATTTTCGAGCTCGATGATCGGCCTGTCGGCCGCCGCCGATGGCGTAGCGCCCCCGCCGTCGTTTTGCGCGCCCTGCTCTTCATCGCCAATGGCGGCAGTGCCAATGGTCGGCGGTTGCTCCGCTCCGGCCGCCGGCTGGTCGGCGGTCGAACTGTCCTCGGGGACCGTTTCCGCCATGTCGGCAGTCGCCGCTAACGACTTGTCCGCTGGCAAGCCGTCCATGGCGGTGGCAACGGCAACCGGCGAGTCGAGAGGACCATCCAAATCGGTCTCGGGTGTCGGAACTCCTTCGGAAGAAATGCCGGCACTTGCCGCCGGTTCGCCGGATTCCAACCTCGGCGTTGCCGTCGTTTCCTCAACGGCGGCAACCGATCCCTGCATTTCATCAACTTGATCGGGCGCTCGTGAAGGCGGTCGCGCCGCCTCCTTGTCCGTCTCTGACCGGGGGAGAGGACCAGCCGATGGTTCAACCGTCGTCCGTGGGGAAGAAGGACCCTCCCGCAAGGGAGTGGCGGCGGTGGCCGTCACCGGAGAGGACCGGGTTTCCGCGTTCCCATCCATCCTGTCTGCCGTCTCGAATTCTTGCCGGGTGGAGCCGTTTTCCCGCAACAAGGCGGTCAAACGTTCAGGAATCGGAGGGACCAGGTTGGTGAAAAAACCATCCATGGTCGTGCTCGCGTACCAACCGCCATAGGCCAGCACCGCCACCACCAAGCCGACAAACACAACGGCACCGCCGGGAAAGCTGGATTCCGCGATTGGCATGGGAAAATGGAGTTTGGAAGTGCCGCCAATGTTCCGTGATTCGACTTTAAAGCGCTTGACGACTTCCTCGCTGTCGAGGCCAAGATACTCGGCGTATGCGCGGACAAAGCCGACGGCGTAAGTGGTGCCGGGGAGATCCTGGAACCGACCATCCTCGATGGCCTCGATGTAGACACCGCGGATGCGCAGGAGCTGCGCCATGTCACGCAGGTCCTTGCCACAACTTAGACGCGAAGCCCGCAGGAGCGCCCCCACGCCAGGGCCATTCTCCCGCTCACCCACTTCGTTATCCGCCGTTTCCGGAGAGGAGTGACTTTCGCTCACCAATTCACCGGGATCCCTCGATCCATTGGGATTAAACAAAACCTCGGAAACCAAAAACCCGCCAAAATTTCCTCAACCAAAGGTTGATTGGCCGGAATAAAAGATAAACCAAAAGATCTAGCGACAAAAAACTTCATAACCCCCACGATAAAATCGACTGTATTTTGCCTGATTATTGAGAAACTTCAAGACAGAAACATGAAAACTTAAATTATAACCCCATGCTCTTGCGCAAACGATCCGAGTTTCTGGCGCGTGTCGTGCTGGTCGAGATCGTATAAGGAGCTCATGTATTCACACAACGCAAGGACGGAAAGACTTCGAATCATGCCCTTTATGGGACCCACGCTGGACGGCGTCACCGACAAATCGCGAAAACCGATGCCGATCAGCGCCATCGCTTCGAGGGGACGGCTGGCCATATCGCCGCACAGGCTGACAGGGGTTCCCGCCGCCCGGCATTGTTCGGCGACCGACCGCAAAAGCGTCAAGACGAGGGGGGACAAAAGGTCATAGCGTTCCGAAAGTTGGGGATTGCCGCGGTCGCTGGCGAACAGGAATTGAAAAAGATCGTTGCTGCCCACCGAGATGAAGTCCACCTGTTTCAACAGGGCGGGCAGTTGCCACACCAAGGACGGAACCTCCAGCATGGCTCCGACGCTGAATTTGCTGGGTGGCGGGAAGCCCAATTCCTTTTCCCACTCCAGTTCCTTGTCGAGCCAGGCACGGGCGGCTTTAAACTCCGCCACCTCGGCGATCATCGGGAACATCAGACGCAATTCCCGGCTGGCGGCGGCCCGGATCAAGGCCCGCAACTGCTGGCGCAACATGTCGGGCCGGTCCAGGGAAACACGGATCGCCCGCCATCCCATGGCCGGGTTTTCCTCGGCGCAACGCTCCCAGCTGGGCAGAACCTTGTCCCCTCCCACATCGAGGGTGCGGAAAATGACGGGCTTGTCTGCGGCCTTATCGAGGACATCGGCGTAAAGTCGCCGCTGGGCTTCGACGCCGGGAAAATCGGGGTTGACCATGAAGAGAAGTTCCGTGCGGTAGAGTCCGATGCCATCGACTCCCTTATCATCCAGAAGCCGCAAGTCGATGGGCAGGCCGGCATTGATTTTGATGCTGATGGATTGGCCATCCAGGGTGACGGCCGGAAGGTCGCGTAAGCTGGCGTAGACGGCCTTGCGCTCTTGCCGCGCCCGCAAGCTTTCAACGAAGACTCGACGCGCCTCCTCGCCGGGACGGATGAAAACCTGGGCATTGTCGCCATCGACGATGAGCGGGTCTCCCGGTTCGACCTTGCTCAGCACATCCTTGACGTTTCCAACCGCCGGAATGTCAAGGGCGCGGGCAACGATAGCCACATGGGCGGTGTGCGAGCCTTCTTCCAACACCACTCCGCGCAGACGGCTGCAATCGTAGTCGAGAAGCTGGGCAGGCCCCATCGAGCGGGCGACGAGGACGACGTCCTCCGGCAGGGGCATGCCGGCGGTGGGTTCGACCTCGCCGATCAGATGTCCCAACAGCCGGTTGGCCAGATCATCCAGGTCGTGAATCCGTTCCCGCAAGTAGGGATCGGTGACCTGGCTCATGCGCGCCCGAATATCGTTGTGCACTTTCTCGACGGCGGCTTCCGCCGTCAGGCCGCTGGAGATGGCTTCATCGATGCGCTCCAGCCATCCGGCATCCTCGGCGATCATGCGGTAGGCGTCCAAGACGTCACGGTGTTCGCCACCGCCAGCCAGTTCGCTGGCCTGGAACATCTCGTCAAGGGCGCCGTGCATCTCGGAAATCGCCCGCGCCAGGCGTTCATGCTCGGCGGCGGAGTCGTCGGCGACCCAACGGGTGATATGGAACCGGGGTTGATGAAGGACGGCCTCGCCGGCGCCGACACCGGAACCGAGACGCATCCCTTGCAGGCACAACGGCAACATGTCGCCGCCGACCACCGGACGCAGTTCGCTCTGGCCGATCAGTTCGCCCACCACCAGTTCCGCCAGCACCATGGCCACGGTCTGCAGGGTTTCCACTTCCTCTTCGTCGTAACGGCGCTGGGTGCGGTTCTGAACCGCCAAGACGCCGACCACGCGGCCGTCGCGGAGGATCGGCACCCCCAACATGGAATGGTAGATTTCCTCGCCGGTCTCCGGCCGAAAGACGAAACTGGGATGTTTTTGCGCATCGGCCAGGGCTAAAGGCCTGGCGCGGGCGGCGATGTCGCCGACGATGCCCTCGCCGATCCTCAGGCGCGTCGAATGGACGGCCGATGGCTGCAGGCCTTGCGTGGCGAAAAGTTCCAGGACGTCGCCGGCGCGGCGGACGTAAACCGAACAGACCTCGGCCACCATGTCGGCGGCGATAATGTCGGTGATCCCGTCGAGTCGTTGCTGAGCCGTCCCGGCGCCGGCCATGACATCCCGGACCCGGGCCAGAAGACGGCGCGGCATGGGCGAGGGCTGGCCATGGGGCATGGTCAGGAAGTTCCAGGGGACTCCCTGGCGGCGAGAACGCCGAGCGCTTGACCGATCAATTCGGCCAAGATCTCCGCCACCGTTTGTTCCCCTTTGACCATGCCGACGCTCTGGCCCGCCATCAGCGAGCCGTTTTCCACGTCGCCGTCGATTGCCGCCCGTCTCAGGGCTCCAGCCCAGAATTTCTCGATTTCAAGCTGGGCTTCCTGCTGGGTCAGTTCGTTGCGCCGAAAGCGTTCAATGACCTGACGCTGGGTTTCCATGAAGTGCTTGGTGCCCTCGTTAACCAGAGCCCTGACCGGGATCACCGGGAAACTGGGGTCCAACTGAACCGTCGGCAGAGCATCGCGGGCGTTGGCGCGAATGAAGGCTTGCTTGAAATGCGGATGGGCCGTGGATTCGGAAGCGCAGACGAACCGGGTTCCCAGCTGGCATCCGGCGGCGCCCATTTCCAGGTAAGCGACAATGGCCTCGCCGCGGCCGATGCCGCCGGCGACGAAAACGGGGACATCCCTCACCTCGGGAAGGATCTCCTGGGCAAGAACGCTGGTCGCCACGGGGCCAATGTGGCCGCCCGCCTCGGCGCCTTCCATGACCAGAGCGTCGGCGCCGGAGCGCACCAGCCGTTTCGCCAGGACCAGGGCCGGGGCGAAGCAAATCACCTTGGCGCCGGCGTCCTTGACCCGCCTGATGGCGGCGGCGGGTGGCAGGCCGCCCGCCAAAACGACATGACTGACTTGGTGTTTGATGCAGATGTCGATGAGAGCGTCAAGCTCGGGATGCATGGTGATCAGATTGACCCCGAACGGTTTGTCCGTGAGCTCCTTGGTGGCGGCGACCTCGGCGTCCAAAAGGTCGGGCGACATCGCGCCGCAAGCGATGACACCGTAACCACCGCCGTTGGAAATGGCCGCCACCAGGTTTCGCTCCGACAGCCAGGTCATGGCGCCGCCCATGATGGCGTAGCGGCAACCGAGAAAATCACAGCCGTCTTGCCACAGCCTTTGCAAGCGGGATTCCGGCGACAGGGGAGCCAAGGCGTCAGTCCACGTCAAGATCGTAGGCGCCGTGCAAGGCGCGCAGGGCCAATTCGGTGTATTCCTCGGCGATCAAGACACTGACCTTGATCTCGGAAGTGGAGATGACCTGGATGTTGATGCCTTTTTCCGCCAGGGTCTGAAACATGCGCAGCGCAACGCCGGCATGAGAGCGCATCCCGACGCCGATGACGGAGACCTTGACCACGCCGGCATCGGCAACCAAGTCGGCATAGCCCAGATCGTCGCGCCTTTCTTCCAGGGTCGCCACCGCCCGCTCCAAGTCCGCCTTGGTGACGGTGAAGGTCAGATCGGTGGTCTTCTGATCCGCCGAGACGTTTTGCACGATCATGTCGACGTTGATGCTGGCATCGGCAAGCGGCCCGAAAATTCCAGCGGCGACGCCGGGCCTGTCCGCGACCTGGGTCAAAGTGATCTTCGCCTCGTCCCGACTGTAAGCGATTCCACTGACTATTTCCTGTTCCACGATTTCATCCTCGTCAATGACCAGAGTGCCCGGCTCATCGGAAAAGCTGGAAAGGACTTGCAGTCGGACGCCGTGTTTCATAGCCATTGCGACGGCTCGGGTCTGCAAAATCTTGGCCCCGACGGAAGCCATTTCGAGCATTTCCTCATAAGTGATTTTTTCCAATTTCCGCGCCTTCTCGACAATACGCGGGTCGGATGTGTAGATGCCATCCACGTCCGTGTAAATGTCGCAACGCTCGGCATTCAACGCCGCGGCAAGGGCAACCGCCGTGGTATCGGAACCGCCCCGGCCCAGGGTGGTGATGCGGTTGTCGGGGCCAAGCCCTTGAAAACCGGCGACAACAACCACTTCGCCGGCGGTCAATTGGCGTTCCAGTTCAACGCTGTCGATGGTTTCGATGCGGGCTTTGCCGTGGACACCGTCGGTGTGGATGGGAATCTGCCATGCCAGCCATGAGCGGGCGGCGATCCCTAAATTTTGCAGCGCCAGGGCGAACAGGCCGGCGGTGAGTTGCTCGCCGGTCGAGACCACCACGTCATACTCCCGGGCATCGTGCAGGGTGCTGATCTCGCTGGCATGGCTGACGAGCCGATCGGTCATCCCGGCCATCGCCGAGACAATAACCAAAACTTGGTTATCGGCGCCGACTTCGCGTTTCACACGCTGGGCGGCGTCCTTGACCCGTTCGATGTCGGCCAAGGAAGTGCCGCCAAATTTCTGAACGATGCGAGCCATCGATATCGACTCCCAACCAAGCATCCCGCCATCCTCTTACCGAAAAGAGGTTCCCGCTGGATTGCCTTTGACAATAGACGCGGTTGATTATTGGAACTTTTTGGCGGAGCCGGTTGCAGACCGGCGAACGGGTATACATACTCTGATAAGGATTCACGAGGCAACCCTGGCCCTTCAACAAACCGGCAACGATCCGATGGTCGACGACGGCACCCGAAAAACAACGCCGAGACAAGCCTTCACCACCGCCTCTCCGGACGAGGTCGCCCGCTTCACGGCGCTGGCGGAAGACTGGTGGGAGGGGGAAGGAAGCCTCGCCTTTTTGCACAAAATCAATCCGCTCCGCATCGCCTACATCCGCGACCATGCCGCCGGCCATTTCGGACGTGATCCTTTGGCCGATAAGCCTTTGAAGAATTTGACCCTTCTCGACATCGGTTGTGGCGGCGGTCTGCTCAGCGAACCGATGCGGCGGCTTGCGGCCCGCGTCACCGGCATCGACGCCAGCCAAAGAAACATCGCCGTCGCCGGCCGGCACGCCCGGCAATCCGGACTCGACATCGACTATCGGTGTGTTTTGCCGGAAAGCCTCGCCGACAAGGGGCGGAGCTTCGATATTGTCCTCCACATGGAAGTGATCGAACACGTCGCCAATCCGCAAGATTTTTTGCGGATTTGCAGCCATTTGGTCAGACCGGGAGGGACGATGATGATGTCGACCATCAACCGCACTCTCAAGGCTTTTGCCCTGGCTAAAGTAGGGGCGGAATACGTGCTTCGCTTGTTGCCGGCCGGCACCCACGATTGGCGAAAGTTTATCAAACCATCCGAATTGGCCGCCGGCCTTCGCCCCCACGGCGTCGAAATCATCGATCTCGCCGGATTGACTCACAATCCATTCGATGACGAATGGGTCTTGAGCCGCGACCTGGGGGTCAATTATCTGGCATTCGCGGTAAAGGGGTAGGGCGACAGCCAAAAAGCGCTATCAATCGTTGCGGCGCGGAACGATGGGAAGGCGGAAAAACTCGATCCCCTCCTCCTCGAGATCAATGGTTTCCTGCTCGCTCGCCTCGCCGTAAATGCCTCGCTTTTCGGTCTCGCCATAATAAATGCTGCGGATCTCCTCGGCGAATTTATCGCCAACGTACTCGCAGTTTTCTTCGACCTTCTTGCGCAGTCCGTTCACCGCATTGAGAATCCGTTCGGCGACTTCCGTGGCCCGGAGCTCGGTTGGTTCGATTTGTTTGTCATTCTTGTTCTTGGCCAGGTTGGGCGCCATCGGGGCCTTGCCGATCTGGCCGTCGCCGCAAAACGGACAGGAGATGTCGCCGCCAGCGCTTTGCCGATCGTAAGTGGCGCCGTCGAGGAACCAAGCATCGAACCGGTGGCCGTTGGCGCATTTCAACCGATACTGAATCATGACATAAAGACTCTGTTGCCGGCGGACTGGCCTTTTATACTATTAATTTGCCAATTTTTGCCAAGCTTATACGTCAATCGGTTAAAAAATGGAAAACGCCGGTGACATGCCCCTTCAACCTAGTGGTCTGTATCATCTAAATTGCACCCCTTCGGGCGGCGTTACGAGGCTTCCGGACGTCGTCGCGCGCCGCTTGTGGTGTGATGGCACCACGGCTTTG
>JAUXMA010000026.1 GCA_030623425.1 Rhodospirillaceae bacterium | reverse complement strand
TTTCGCCCTTTCCACCGCCGACGCCTTCATCCGCACGGGCCAGGCCAGGACGGCGCTCGTCCTCGGTGCCGAGACGTTCTCCAGGATCGTCGACTGGCGGGACCGCTCCACCTGCATCCGTTTTGGCGACGGCGCCGGCGCCGTCATCGTGCGCGCCGGCGAGGCGGGCGATGGCGCCTTGGGCGCCGGCGAGGCGGGCGATGGCGGCGGCCAAGGGCGGGGCATTTTGTCGTTTCATCTGCATTCCGACGGACGCCTGGGCAAACTGCTTTTCGTCGACGGCGGACCGTCGTCGACCCAGACCGTCGGCACCGTGAAGATGTCCGGACGCGAGGTTTTCCGGCACGCCGTCGCCAATCTCGCCAACGTCGCCCTCGAGGCCCTGGAAGCCAATGGCTTGACCATCGGCGACGTCGACTGGCTGGTGCCGCACCAGGCCAACAAGCGCATTCTCGACAGCACCGCCCGCAAATTGGGGCTTCCGGCCGAGCGCGTCGTCGTCACCGTCGACCGCCACGCCAACACCTCCGCCGCCTCGATTCCCCTGGCCCTCGACGAAGCGCTCGGCGACGGCCGCATTCGCCCTGGGCATTTGGTGCTGATGGAAGCCATGGGCGCCGGCATGACCTGGGGAGCGGGCCTGGTCCGCTGGTAGCGCTCTGCCGGCGGAACAACGGCGCGGCGGCTCCGATCCGGCGCCGGCAAGAGGACATCCCTTTGATATTGACGCAATTCTTCCCTGGCGATACCCTTTGGGCTAGCGAAATCCAAGGAGGGTTGGCATGGCTGGGAGAACCATCACCCGCGCGCAACTTGGCGAGGCGGTGTATCAGGAAGTCGGCTTGTCACGCAACGAATCGGCTGAATTGGTTGAATCCGTCTTGAACCATATCGGCGAATCCCTGGGTCGCGGGGAAAGTGTGAAAATCTCGTCGTTCGGCAGTTTCTCGGTGCGGCAAAAAAGGCAAAGGATCGGCCGCAACCCGAAAACCGGCGAGGAAGTGCCGATCCTGCCACGCAAGGTGCTCGTTTTCCGTCCCTCGCAACTTCTCAAAAAACGGATCAACGAGGCAAAGCGGTCCGGGACGACTAGCTGATTATGGCGCCAACCTCCGCAAAGACGGCCTCGTCTTCCCCCGACCTCGCCGTCGGCGGATCGCGGGACGGGCGGCGCGGCGGCAAGTCGGCGGAGGCGTTCTGGACCATCAGCGAGGTCGCCCGGGAACTGGAACTCCCCCAGCACGTGCTCAGATTCTGGGAAACCAAGTTTCCCCATATCCGGCCGCTCAAGCGCGGCGGCGGACGGCGTTATTACCGGCCCGAGGAGCTGGCGCTGCTGCGCCGCATCCGCGACCTTCTCTACAACGACGGCTACACCATCAAGGGCGTCCAGAAACTGCTGCGCCAGAACGGCGCCAAGGCCGTCGCCGGCCAAGGCGAAGTCGCCGGCGTGGAGAAGGAGGATCGCGGCCTCAACGGCTCCCAACGCGCCGAATTGCAGGCGGTGCTCGAGGAGCTGGAGGCGATCCGCGGCCTTTTGAACGATTCCACCGGCTGACCGACCGGGCGGCTGACGGGACCGGCGTCCGCTACTTTACGGATGTTGCCTGGCGGCGGCGCGGCGCGTATAAAAACATCCATCGGCGATCAACGGAGCGTAGCGCAGTCTGGTAGCGCACTACACTGGGGGTGTAGGGGTCGTGGGTTCAAATCCCGCCGCTCCGACCATATACAACAAGGGGTTACGGTTTTTGCCGTGGCCCCTTGCTTCTTGTGTAGCAACTTTGTAGCAACCAGACAGGGTGGTTTTCGGCCTGGCAACCCGATCCAGGTCCGCGCCCGCGGTGCGGGGTTCAAGCTTGTCGTCGAAGGCAGTCCCTTAAGGCCACCTCAATTCTTTCAATGGCCCCTTAATTTTCGTTATGTTGCGGATATCGCATTAACCGCAAGCTGCTATCGGGGTAGCATTTGGGTACGAACAATTTCTCCCGTTATATTTTTTTTAATTGAATGAATGTATGTGCGGCTCGTGTTCCCCGAGGCCGCCAATGCCCGCGTGAAAGCGCTCCGCCAGGTGTTCGAATGGGCCGTCGATCCCGAGGCCGGCCTCGCCACCGTCAAGATCGAAGGATAAAACCATGCCCATGCTCTTCCCCGTGATCGGGTTGCTCCTGTTCATCGGTCTGCTTTACGCCGGGCGCGGGTATTGGGCATGGGTTTCCCTTGTCGCCGCCTTGCTCGTCGCCTGGGCGGGCCAGGGCATTGATTCGCCTAGGGTGTTCCTGGCCGTGACCGGGCTCGCCCTTGCCGCCGCCGGCGTTTTCGGCATCGCCTTTCTTCGCCGCCGTCTGGTCACCTCGCCGCTGATGCGCATGGCGGAGAAAGCCCTCCCTAAAATGAGCGATACCGAGCGCATCGCGCTCGAGGCCGGCACCGTCTGGTGGGATGGCGATTTGTTTTCTGGCCGGCCCGACTGGCAGAAGCTGCTCGACTTCCGGCCGCGGCCGCTCTCGGAGACGGAGCGCGCCTTTCTGGAAGGCCCGACGGAAGAGCTCTGCGCCATGATCGACGATTGGCAGATCGCCCAGCAACGGGATCTGCCGCCGGAGGTCTGGGAGTTCCTCAAGCGACGGCGTTTCTTCGGCATGATCATTCCCGAGGAATATGGCGGGCTCGGCTTTTCGGCCATCGCCCATTCCGCCGTCATCACCAAGATTTCCAGCCGCAGCGTCGCCGCCGCCGTCACGGTCATGGTCCCCAACTCGCTGGGGCCGGGGGAATTGCTGCTTCATTACGGAACGGAGGAGCAAAAACGCCGCTACCTGCCCGGCCTGGCTAGCGGCGAGGAAATCCCCTGTTTCGCCCTCACCGAGCCGGAGGCGGGAAGCGACGCGGCGGCGACCAAAAGCACCGGCGTCATTTGCCGGGGCGAATTCGCCGGCGAGGAGGTTCTCGGCATCCGCCTCAACTGGCGCAAGCGCTATATTACCTTGGCGCCGGTCGCCACCGTCGTCGGGCTGGCTTTCCGCCTTTACGACCCGGACGGGCTTATCGGCGACGCCCCGGACCTTGGTATCACTTGCGCCTTGATTCCGTCCGGCTTGGCGGGGATCGAAATCGGCGACCGCCATGACCCCATGGGCGTGCCTTTCGCCAACGGACCGATCTTCGGAAAAGACGTCTTCGTGCCGATGAGTTTCATCATCGGCGGCGGCGACGGCATCGGGCAGGGGTGGAAGATGCTCATGGAGTCGCTGGCCGCCGGACGGTCCGTCTCCTTGCCATCGCTCTCCGTCGGCGCCGCCGAACTGGCGACGCGCGTGGTCGGCGCCTACGCCACCGTCCGCGAGCAGTTCAACATGCCGATCGGACGCTTCGAAGGGATCGAGGAGCCGCTGGCCCGCATCGGCGGCTACACCTACTTCATGAACGCCGCCAGAACGCTGACCTGCGGCGCCGTCGATGCCGGCGAGAAACCGGCGGTCCTGTCGGCGATCGTCAAGGCCTACCTGACCCAGGGCATGCGGACCATCATGGCCGACGCCATGGACATCCGCGCCGGCGCGGCGATCTGCCGGGGGCCCAAAAACATCCTCGGACGCGGCTTCGTCGGCGTCCCCATCTCCATTACGGTGGAAGGCGCCAACATCCTGACCCGTTCACTGATCATTTTCGGGCAAGGCGCGATCCGCTCCCATCCATACGTGCGCGGCGAGATGGAAGCCCTGGAAACGGGGGATATTGTCCGTTTCGACGGCGCTTTTTTCGGCCATCTGAACTCCGTTTTCCGCAACGCCGCCCGCGCCCTGCTGCTCGGCTTGAGCGGCGGCGGGTTGGCCGCCGCTCCGGCCGGCGGGTCCGAAAGGGCCTATTTCCGCAAGCTCACCCGTTTCAGCGCCGCTTTCGCGCTGGTCGCGGACGCCGCCTTGGCGGTGCTCGGAGGCGGGCTCAAGCGGCGCGAGAAAATCAGCGGCCGCTTGGCCGACGCTTTGGCGTGGATGTATCTCGCCTCCGCCGCCCTCAAGCGGTTCCACGACCAAGGCCGGCCGGAGCGGGATCTCGTCCTCGTCCATTGGTCGTGCACCCTGGCGTTATTCAAAATCCAGACGGCCCTCTTGGGCGTCCTCGACAATTTTCCCAACGCCGCGGTGGCCTGGCTGGTCAGGCTTTTGGCGTTTCCCCTTGGCCCGCGCCTGCGCCCGCCCAGTGACGCGCTGGGTGCGAAAGTGGCGCGGGGGCTGCTGGAGGACGGCGAGATGCGCCGGCACCTGACCTCGGACATTTATCATCCGCCGCCCGACGAGGACGGGCTCGGCAAGCTGGAAGCGGCGCTCGCCAAGATCGTCGAGGCTCTGCCCGGCAAGGCGAAACTCAAGGAGGCCGTGCGCGAGGGATCGTTGCGGCGCGCTCCCGACGACCGACTCATCGAGGATGGCCTCGCCGCCGGCGTCATTGACGCCGAGGAAGCCCGGCTCATGAAAGAAGCCGAAGAGATCCGGGACGATGTGATCCAGGTGGATGTTTTCGATCCCGAGGCCTATGGGTCCCTGAAAGGCTGATCGGGCGGGCTCTTAACCTTCGTAATCGTTTTCGATGAGTTCCCTAAGGGCCTCGTGGTCGACGATCTTGATATGTCCATGGGGCAGTTCGATCCACCCCTTTTTGCGCCAGACCTGCAGCTGCCGGTTGATGGTCTCGCGGGTCTTGCCCATCAACTGTCCGAGTTCCGATTGCGAGATTTGAAGTCCCTTTGGGTCGTCGCCGGGTGCCGTTTCCGCAAAGAACTTGGAGAGGCTTAACAAGCGTTTCGCCAGGCGGGCCGGGAGGCCCAGAAAAACATAGTCCTCGACGAACTCGTTGGTGGAGCGGACCCGCTCGCAGACCATTTGCAGCAGATGGACATAAAGGGAAGGTTGCCGGTCGAGAAAATCGAGGAATTCCCGCCGGTCGATCTTGAACAATTGGGCCTGCCCGACGCCCCATGCGTCGGCTGTCCTGGGCATGCCGTCGAGGAGGGCGATCTCACCGAAGATGTCGCCCGCTTCCATGATGCTGAGGATGACCTCCTTGCCGCTTGGAGCGGAAGCGCTGATGCGGATCCTGCCCGCCAGCACGCCATAAAGGGCATTGCCGGGATCGCCTTTCAAGAAAAGGTTTTCGTTGTCTTCCAAATGGCGGGTCACGCCGAGATGGACAAGGCGCTCGATCACCCCCGCGTCCATGTCGCGAAACAGGTAATGGGTCGACAACAGTTCTCGTTTATCGATCGCTGACATCGTTGTGTTGGTTCATGTTTTCGTTGCCGCCGCAAGCCATGCCTTGGCAGGAGATCATAAATCCATCGGTGCCGGCAAGAGGAGAAATTTCATCCCGCCCGTGCGGTTCCTTGGCGCCAATGGCGCTTTGCCGCGAAAGGTTTTCATCGCCGCCGGCTTTACCCGCCGCAACGCCTTCATTGGCACAAGTAGCGCATACTGCCGTCCCGGTCGTGGCCGTACCAGACGGCTTGCTTGTCATATTTCGCGCAATGTTCCGCGGCGATGGCCCGAGTGTTCACGCCTTGGACCGCCGCGTCGTAATCCAATTTGATGGTAATCTCGTTTTCGTTCTTGCCGACGATCTCGTGCTCGTTGAATACCGAACAGGCGGTGGCGAGCGCGCCGGCGAGCGCAAACAAGAAAATACGAGACATCGCCACCCTCCCATTTCGTTCCGCCTACCGGGCGGCGGCTCCTAAAACGGAATCCGAACGATGCCACCCCTATTCCGCCGGCTTCCACCGGCGCTTGATCGGTTCGTCCGGCTCGGCGGCCAATACCGGCCAGCTTTGCCAAAGGTCGGCAAAAAAAACCCCGCCGTTGAAGGTGGGGTTATCAAGTGGGGAGGAATATCGCTGTAAAAAACCAAACCACGGATTGAAGATTAATCGCAAACCGGCCGAGGAGGCTCATGTGAAAGACGGGGATATCGAGGATAAAAGAGATATTTTCGCGGGTTGGAGCGGTTGTGGGCGGCTAAATGGCGAAAACGTCACCCCATCGACGATAAACGTCATCCGAAGAGCGCCGGGTTCGAAGGCCGGGACAGAGGCCCATGCGGCGGCGGAATGAAGGGTTCTCGGCTTCGTCGCTTAACGCCAAGGCAGCCCCGCCGGCACGGTGTTCAGCCGTTACCTTTGCGCTTGTTCCGTTGGAACCATTGACGACCTTCGCTCATCAATCCGTCAAATCCGTGGCGGTCGTTCGCGAACATTTCGGCCATTTCGGGTTCGCCATACTGGCGAAACGTCACGGCGGTGATCTTGTCGGCGATGGCGTTCCATTTCTGGTTCAGGGACCGCCATTCAGGCGGCGCGTCTTTCCCCGACCGGATTTCACCTTTCTTGATCCCGATGTGCCTTTTCAACGGCTCTCATCCTTTCGTTGAGTCTTGCCAGGGGAGGACTGTATTTCAGCCCGAGGTCCTTGGTGATGGCGAGGACGGGAAAGGCAACGAAATAAAAGGCGGCGCTGGTCGGCCAGATCCCGGCATCACGGATGATTTTTCCCGCCTCGATCAGACCCTCGTATCGACTCCTTGGATCGTTGCCTTTGTTTTTTCACCGAGTCATCGCCAAAAAGAATTGCGCTGGCCATTGGGCGCCGCTTTCGGCGTCGGCGAAGGCCTTTTGCAGCAGCGCCAATGCGTCACCGTTGCTGTTTTCTTTGCTCGCCATCTTCCCATCCACACCCACGCCAAGGGAATTCAGAAGGGCAATGACGCCAAATCCAGGGACGCCGAAATCGGCAAACGCCTGCCCCGAACGAAGCGGGTTTTCCCGGCGCCGGATGCCGCCGGTTGTTCACTGGGCCATTCGAGATCATCGCCGGGGCGGGGACAAACGGAAATTCTGGGAAAACCCCATTTTTCACAAATTATGCCGGCTTCAAATCAATGCGACGGCCGGACTGGGGCCGGCGGCCGTCCGGAAAATGTCGGACAAAATGTTTCGAACCCTGGTCAATCTTTGCGTGACAAACATTTTTTGCCTTGCGGCGCGCATGGGCGAATTCTTTTGATACTCTTTCTCTGGACTTTGAAATAGCGTTCGACGAAGAAGTCCGAAGGCAGGTTCGCTTTGCTGTCATCAGCCCTCGATTCCAAAAAAATCCTTCCGAGATCGCACATCTTTCCGCCTTTGCCTGACTTGCCTCACATTTTGACGTCAGTTTCATCGATCTAGCACGGACAGCCCATTCCGTCCATTTTTCCACAATGATTCCTGCTTTTCCGCGATTGACGCGCCTATCGGGGCCAATTAGACTGCGCGCCACCGACGTCGTTTTCTGTCAAATTCACACTTGGCATAGTACGTCAATCCATCTAACAGAGGGGGCTGGAAATTGAACAAGAATGATCTCGTCGCTGCCGTCGCCAACGGAGCAGGTTTGTCGAAAGCAGATGCCGCCAAAGCCATCGACGGTGTTTTCGCCGCCATTACCACTTCCCTGCAAAGGAAAGAGGAAGTTCGATTGGTCGGCTTCGGAACCTTCAGTGTCGCCAGGCGCGCCGCTTCCCAAGGCCGCAATCCCCGCACCGGAGAAAGAATCAATATTCCCGCTTCCAACCAGCCGAAGTTCAAGGCTGGTAAGGGCCTCAAGGCTGCGGTCAATTAATAATTTTGGTACAATAGAAAACTTTGCCGGCTGCGTCGATACAGGCAACCGGCAAAGTTTTGCAGGTTTTTCCCAATTGTCGGGCGATTAGCTCAGTTGGGAGAGCATCTCGTTTACACCGAGAGGGTCGGCGGTTCGAGTCCGTCATCGCCCACCAGTGAAAACGACCGCTTAAGCTGATTAGCCGCCATGGGGTTCGCGCCAATCCGGTGGCTGGCAACCGTGAATTTGCTTGTCGCCCGGAAGCCTTGGATGTATTTATTCAGCCACGTATTCCGAAGCGTTTAGGCAAGCGATCCAGACATGGCCGGGGCAAAATGTGTTGGCGGCGGCTTGACTTCCGCCGATTGCGAAAGCGGCTAAGATCCTGGCCATGACGATGCCACCGGCCCGGGGACCCATAAGGCGGCTGATTAAAGAGAGGCGATGACGCCTTGACACCCTTATGGGCCTGGACTAGATGATGCCAATTCAACCTAGAGGAATTCTGACCGGGGGTGTAGCTCAGTTGGTTAGAGCGCCGGCCTGTCACGCCGGAGGCCGCGGGTTCGAGTCCCGTCACTCCCGCCACCAGTGCGTCTGTGATCCCGAATGCTGGATTCCGTTTAAAAGGGCGCCGCCATGGACGCGATGCTTCTTGAGTATCTTCCCATCCTGATTTTTTTGGGTCTCGCCACCGCCATCTCCGCAATCGCCGTGGGCGCTTCCTTCATCATTGCCAGGCAGCGTCCGGATTCGGCAAAAGCCTCGGCCTATGAATGCGGCTTCGACGCCTTTGATGACGCCAGGGGCAAATTCGACGTTCGTTTTTATCTTGTCGCCATCCTTTTCATCATTTTCGACTTGGAAGTGGCCTTCCTCTTCCCATGGGCAATAACCCTCGGGAAAATAGGGGTTTTTGGGTTCTGGTCGATGATGGTTTTCCTTGCGATCCTGACCATCGGCTTCATATA
Organism: Rhodospirillaceae bacterium; assembly: GCA_030623425.1. Taxonomy (GTDB): domain Bacteria; phylum Pseudomonadota; class Alphaproteobacteria; order Rhodospirillales; family 2-02-FULL-58-16. Next base: position 2,150 of record JAUXMA010000026.1, on the reverse strand, counting down.
TGAATGGAAAGTGGGGGCGTTGGAATGGGAATGACACCCGGCTTTTCCGCCGATACCGCGACAGCCGTGCCGCCGGGCGCCGGGCAGGGTGCTTTGCCGCGGAGAGTTGCCGGTGAATTGACGGAAAAAGGCTTCATCCTGACGCAAGTGGACAAACTGGTTAATTGGGCCCGGACGGGTTCCCTATGGCCGATGACGTTCGGCTTGGCCTGTTGCGCCGTCGAGATGATCCACTGTGCGTGCAGCCGCTATGACTTGGATCGTTTCGGGGTGGTTTTCCGGCCCAGCCCGCGGCAGTCGGACGTGATCTTGGTGGCCGGCACGCTGACCAATAAAATGGCGCCCGCGTTCCGTAAGGTTTATGATCAGATGGCCGAGCCGCGCTACGTCATTTCCATGGGATCATGCGCGAATGGCGGCGGCCCTTACCATTATTCCTACGCCGTGGTTCGCGGCTGTGACCGCATTGTCCCGGTGGATGTCTACATTCCCGGCTGTCCACCCACGGCCGAGGCTCTGTTATACGGCATTCTCCAGTTGCAAAAGAAAATCAGGCGGACCGGGACGCTTTGGCGCTGATCCGCTTACATGAAAAACTAAACAAGCCTTAGAACGGCCACCGAGGGACTATGGATCCGGCGCTTCATGACTTTGGCGTATTCATCGCCGATTCCCTCTCCCGGGAAGTGCTTGAAACCAAGATCGAATGCAACGAGTTGATCGTTGTCGTTCACCGCGAGGCGATCGTCAAAGTGTTGACGTTCCTGCACGACGACGTCAACTGCCAGTTCAAGCAGTTGTTGGATGTCTGCGGGGTCGATTACCCGCACCGGGACGACAGATTCGACGTGGTTTACAACCTTTTGAGCCTAACCCACAATCGCCGCATCCGGGTCAAGGTTCGGACCGACGAGGAAACGCCGGTTCCCTCGGCGACCGGCGTTTTCGTTTCCGCCAACTGGTGGGAACGCGAGGCCTGGGATCTTTTCGGCATCTATTTTTCCGACCATCCGGATTTGCGCCGCATCATGACCGATTATGGTTTCGATGGGCATCCCTTGCGCAAGGATTTCCCGCTCACCGGCCATGTCGAACTGCGTTACGACGACGAAAGGAAAAGGGTTGTCTATGAACCCGTTAAGTTGGTCCAGGAATTCCGCAGTTTCGATTTTCTGAGCCCCTGGGAAGGCGCCTCCGCCGCTCTTCCCGGTGACGAAAAGGCCAACGCCGCCGGCGACGGAGAGCCTTGATGGCCGAAAGCCAGATCAGAAACTTCACTCTCAATTTCGGCCCCCAGCACCCGGCCGCCCATGGCGTCCTGCGTCTGGTCCTGGAATTGGACGGCGAGGTCATCGACCGCGCCGATCCCCATATCGGGCTATTGCACCGGGGCACGGAGAAACTGATCGAAAACAAAAGCTACCTGCAGGCGCTGCCCTATTTCGACCGCCTCGATTACGTCTCCCCGCAAAACCAGGAACATGCCTTTGCCCTCGCCGTCGAAAAACTCCTCGTCATCGAGGCGCCGCCGCGCGGCCAATACATCCGCGTTCTTTACGCCGAAATCGGCCGGATGCTGAATCACATCTTCAGCGTCTGCACTTTTGCCATGGACGTTGGCGCGATGACGCCCATGCTGTGGGGCGTCGAGGAACGCGAGATTCTCATGGAGTTTTGCGAGCGGGTCAGCGGCGCCCGCATGCATATGGCCTATTTCCAGCCGGGCGGGGTGGCCGCCGACCTGCCGGACGGCCTCGCCGACGACATTCGCGCCTGGACCGAGCGCGCCCCTTGTTTCGTTGATGACTGCGAGACCCTGCTGACCGAAAATCGGATTTTCAAGCAGCGGACCGTGGACATCGGCGTGATCACCGCCGAGCAGGCCATGGCCTGGTCGTTCACCGGCCCCAACCTGCGCGCCGCCGGCGTTCCATGGGACCTGCGCAAAGCGCAACCCTATGACGTTTACGACCGGCTCTGTTTCGGTATCCCCGTAGGCAAGCATGGCGATTGCTATGACCGCGACCTGATCCGCATCGCCGAAATGCGCGAAAGCATCAAGATCATCAGGCAGTGCCTCGACGACAAGCCGAGCGGCCCGGTGATGGTGCACACCCACAAGAGTTCGCCACCGCCCAGAGCCGAGATGA
>JAUXMA010000272.1 GCA_030623425.1 Rhodospirillaceae bacterium | reverse complement strand
GAGAAACCGAGCTCGTTCTGCCGCCGCGACAGTGCTCGCAAGAGAATGGCACGCATAGACGATTGCCCAATTCCACCGTTTGAAGTAGTCCCTAGAACAGCCGGCAAAAGATTCCCGGCGAAGACGGCGCCCGGAGCCGCGCCGACCGCCGCCATTAAGGAAATTCTAACCATAACCGGCTGAACTATCGTCCGATGACGAAATCGAAACCAGGGGCGCCAGGCAAGGACCGCCGGTCGAGGGCGGGACGCCGCCGCCGCGGCGGCGGGGGCCGGCGTCGCGAGGGCGGGGGGCGGCTCCTCCGGGCGGCTTGCCGATGGACGGCCTATTACGCGGGCTTGGCGGCGGTCTGGGGGGTCATCGCCGCTCTCGCCATCGTCGCCTGGTATGCTTACGATTTGCCGGACGTGGACAAGGCGCTGGCGGCGAGCCGCCGGCCGACGGTGACGCTTTTTGCCGCCGACGGCTCCCGCCTCGCCACCTTTGGCGAACTTTATGGCCTGCCGGCGCGGCTCCGCGACCTTCCGGCGGCCTTGCCCGAGGCGGTTCTGGCGACCGAGGACCGGCGCTTCTATAGGCATTTCGGCGTCGATCCCGTCGGCCTGGCCCGCGCCGCTTTTGTCAACCTCAGGGCCGGGCGGGTGGTCCAGGGCGGCAGCACCATCACCCAGCAAGTCGCCAAGATTTTGTTTCTCACGCCCGAGCGCACCTTGAAGCGCAAAGTCCAGGAACTGCTGCTCGCCTTGTGGCTGGAGCACAGGTTCAGCAAGGACCAGATCCTCACCGTCTACCTCAACCGGGTTTACTTGGGCGCCGGAACCTACGGCGTCGAGGCGGCGGCGAGAAAATACTTCGGCAAATCGGCGCGGCGTCTCTCCACCTATCAAGCGGCGATGCTGGCGGGACTCCTGAAGGCTCCGTCCCGCTACAATCCCCGCCGCCATCCGAAGCGGGCGAAAGATCGCGCCATCCAGGTCCTCGCCAACATGGTGGCCGCCGGTTCATTGACCCCAGCTCAGGCGGCTTCGGCGAGGCGCCAAAAGGCGGCGGTCATCGCGCCGGCCCGGCGCGGCGGCGCCCGTTACTTCGCCGATTGGGCCATGGAACAGGTGCCCGACTACATTTTTCCCGGCGGCAGGGATCTGACGGTGATCACCACTTTGGACAGCCGCCTCCAACGTTTGGCCGAGAAAAGAGTCGCCCAGATGCTGGCGGCGGCGGGGAACAAGGCCGGGGTTTCGCAAGCCGCCCTGGTGGCGATGGCGCCGGACGGCGCCGTCGGCGCCATGGTCGGCGGCCGCGATTACCAAGCGAGCCAGTTCAACCGCGCCGTCCAGGCCCTGCGCCAGCCGGGCTCGGCCTTCAAGCCCTTTGTCTACTTGGCCGCCCTCGAGGCCGGTTTGACGCCGGCGACCCTGATCGCCGACGCCCCGCTGACGGTGGACGGCTGGAGTCCCCGCAACTTCGACGGCGGCTACAGGGGCGAGGTCAGCTTGCGCCGGGCGTTGGCTCAATCCATCAACACGGTGGCCGTCAAGGTGGCGGAGTGGGCCGGCCGCGAGCGGGTCATTCGGACGGCCCGGCGTTTGGGGCTGAGCGCCGATTTCAAACCCACTCCCAGCCTTGCGCTCGGCGCCGGCGAGGTCAGCCTGATCGAGATGACGGCGGCTTACGGCGCTTTCGCCAGCGGCGGCTTCGCCGTCTGGGCGCACGGCATCAAGGAAATCCGCGATGGCTCCGGACGGCTGCTCTACCGGCGCCGGGGTTCCGGCCCCGGGCGCGTTGTCGGTGCCGCCGACGTGGCGGCCATGAACGATATGCTGGCCGATGCCGTCGGCTCGGGCACCGGCCGCGCCGCCAGGCTGCAAAGGCCCGCCGCCGGCAAGACCGGCACCAGCCAGAACTTCCGCGACGCCTGGTTCATCGGCTACACCGCCGACCTTATTGCTGGTGTTTGGATGGGCAACGACGGCGGCCGGCCGATGAAAAAGGTCACCGGCGGCGGCCTGCCGGCGCGGCTGTGGCGGAACTTCATGATCGCCGCCCACGAGGGCCTTCCTCCCCGTCCCCTGCCGGGATTGCCGGCGACGGACGGACCCGTTCCCGACCAGGGCTTTTGGCGGAATCTCCTGGCCGGCCTTGCCGGCGGCGAGGGATGAGGGCCTCTCGGATCGCCCGGCCCTTCCAGGGGACGATGGCGGAACTGAGGTGGCCTCAACCGATAACGGGTAAACTTGATCGGAAAATGCTCTAGAACCGTTCGTGACGAATAAAGAGGCCACTGGGGCCGCCACGGATGGCCCCAAAACCTTACTTCGATGAATGGAAAGGAACTACCGGATGACCGCCGGTGCTACACGCGGTGGCGCCACCAGGATGATGTGTTGATGGAAAAAACGGGCCGGTAGTGTCTGACGGCCTTGGTCTCGACCACCCGCTTGATCTGGTTGTCGAGAAGGTAGGATTTGCCGTCGATGAAAACGACAAGCACGGCGTGACCGACCTTCAAATTCATGTCTTTCACCGCCACCACACGCAATTGCTTGCTCTTGAATCCGAGCTTCTTCAGCGACATGAATTTGACGATGGCATAGTCCTCGCAATCGCCGAAACGGGCAAAGAATTCGTCGGGCGTCGCCCAGTAGTCTTTCTTCCCCCAGTTCGTCCTGTCGGTAATGTATCTGGCCCGATTCATAAGGCTGTTGACCGCCTTGATTTGAGAGAGTTGGTCCTTACCCTGGAAGCTCTTGAGGGACTTCATCCATTTGGCGTAATGGCATTTATTGAATTTCTTCGAACCGCAAGGGCCTTTCTTCCTTGCCGCTTCCTCCTTGGAATAGCGTCTCAGGGCCGAATTCCATTTCTTGAAAGGCTTCAGGTTTTTGGAACGGATTTCCTTGCTGTTGAAAAAGCTGGGAAGGGCTTTCTTGGCGGCGGCGGCGGGATCCATGGGAACCAAGGAAAAGACAAAAGCCAGCGCCAGGGCACCGACCCACGAAAGCTTAAGACAATGCATGAAAGTCATTCTCAAGACTCCGACCGATAAGAATGTCCGTTTCGTCTGATACCCTTATATTATACAGGTTTCCGAGGGGTGGCGGCAAGTCCGATCGGGCGCCCTTCACCCGAATGTGATG